>QMLL01000141.1 GCA_003646715.1 Deltaproteobacteria bacterium | reverse complement strand
TGTGGTGAACATGGTGGTGAGCCCAGTTCTATCGACTTCTGTCACAGAGTAGGTCTCGACTACGTGAGCTGTTCACCCTTTAGAGTACCCATAGCCAGGCTGGCGGCTGCGCATGCAGCTTTAAAAGAAAAACAAAAATAGTAATGAAAAAGGGACGGCTTGTGCCGTCCCTTCTATATGAAAGTCTCCTATTCTGTTAAGGCTATCTTGAGCCAGGAGCTTTCATTGTTCGTTGTTGCTGGTCACATTGAGTCCAGCAATGCTGGTTAGTACGAACTTTAACACTTCATTGCCGAAAAGAGAGTCACCAAAAATGTTAACACCAAGACCAAGGAGAAGCATTCTTTCTGTCCCGGGCAACAATCCCCGGATGATAAAAAAAGCGCTATCCCTGAACGCCGACCAGATTATGCTTGATCTTGAAGACAGTGTACCGGTGGACGAAAAGGAAAATGCTCGTTCCTTTGTTGTTTCAGCATTTTTGGAAGAAAACTGGGGTGATAAAATCCGATCGTTCAGGATCAATGGTCTTGATACCCCTTATGCATACAGGGACATCATCGATGTGGTCGAAAAAGCCGGCGAAAATATAGATTCATTGATAATTCCTAAAGTGAACACTAAGTGCGACGTCTACATGGTCAGCAAGTTGCTGGACCAGATTGAATCCCAAAAGGGCATCAAAAATAGAATTCGCCTTGAAGCATCTATTGAAACTGCGGAAGGTCTTGTAAATGCATACGAAATTGCCATTGCAAGTGACAGGCTAGATACACTTGTATTCGGAATATCCGACTACAGCGCCTCTGTTAATATGAAAAACGTGGGTATTAGTTCTCACGGAGACGAGGAAGAAATTTATCCGGGACACAGATACCATTTCCCTCTCAGCAGGATGATCATGGCCGCAAAAGCCGCCAACCTCCTTGCCATCGACGCTCCATACGGCAACTTTAAAGACCCTGAAGGCCTGCAGAACTCTTGCAACATGGCGGCAGCACTTGGGTGCGACGGGAAATGGGCCATCCATCCCGCTCAGATTGATGCAATTAATAAGACATTTTCACCAGATGAAAGAGAAATTCAACAGGCAAAAAAGGTACTGGAAGCCTATGAAAAAGCAAAAAAGGAAAAACACGGCGCCGTAGCTATTGATGGCAAAATGATAGACGGTGCTTCTTTACGTAATGCCAAACGGATATACGATCAAGCCAGAGCTTTCGGTTTACTAACGGAATAACGTTGCCCAATGGAAATGCTAGCTCCTCCTGAAAAGTAGATAGATCAAACTTCATACCCTCTAATTCAGGCGCTTGTTTACTTTGTATTGCTTTTCCTGGAATACCCGGATAAACAAATATCGTGGGTAAATCATAACGACTGCACAGGAGCGAGAAAAATTGGAAGGAAAAATTGAGACATTGTCTCTTGCTGAACCCTGGAGCATTGAAGATATACCCTATTGGGGGAAGATCCTCAGCGAACTTGGCCACGGCGTTATTATATTCAACGACGAAAATGAAATCCTGGCAGTAAACGAACTCACGGCCAACACGTTTGGAAACGTTTTAGGAAAAAGATTTGACCAGCTCTTTAAATCCAAACAACTCGATAATACTCTCCCTTTAGACAAAAAACCAGCTGACCAGCTCTTCGGCATTTACGAGTCGACTGATGATCCCGGTGCCCAGTACAGGGTTCGAAGTTTTCCGTTCCTGCTTGACCAAAAACCGGTAAAACTAGCTATCATTTCACCTCTTGTAGAGGACGACGATACATTCAGGCTCGATCATTGGGAAAACCAGCTTCAAATATTATACGAGATTTCAAGAGCAACACAGCTTTCCCCAAAACTATCCATTGTCTTACAGAGTGCGTTGGATGCGATAATTGATACCTTCAAGTTCAAAATGGGAGCGATTTATACCATGGAAAAAGGGAGGACAGAGGATACCTGGGATTTTGTCCTCTCCGCCTATAAAGGCTTTGGGAAGGAGCTGTACAATCATGTGAAAAGATTCAGCGTGGAATCGTATCAGCTCGAATCTGTTAAAAGAACCTTCGCTCCTAAGTGGCTGGAAAGAAAACATATCTTTTTCCCGCTGTTGCGCCAGCGAATGCGAGAAAACGACATCAACGAAATTCTGTGCATTCCGCTTTTCAGCAAAAACACTCTTCTGGGACTCCTCTACCTGACCAATGACGATCCCATGCGCCTGGGCGCAGGGCATTTGCCCTTTCTTATATCCCTGGGGCGTCAACTGGGAGTCGCCATTGACAACGCCCAGTTGCTGGAATCAATAAGCAGGGCAAAAACAGAGCTTGAAATCAGTTTTGACGCCATACAGCACAACATATTCGTGATTGACTACAACTATTCCATCTACAGGGTTAACAGGGCAACTAGAAAAAAGTACGGGAGGCTCGAGGACATAATCGGAAAAAAGTATTACCAGGTAATCTATCAGGAAGAAGACCCTCCTCCCAATTGCCCTATCCTGCTCTGCTTCTTAACAGCCAAACCCGTGCAGGAAGAAGGCGAGCACCCCAGATGGGGAGGCTATTACCAGTTCCACGCATTCCCGGTGTTCTCCACTTCAGGGGAACTGGAAAGGGTTGTGTACTACGAAAAAGACATTACCGAAGAAAGAAAGATGGAAGAGCGATTTCGCCAGAGTGAAAGGCTGAAATCTCTTGGAACACTGGCAACCGGAATTGCACATGAAATTCGTAATCCTCTAGCAAGTATCCATTTAAACATTCAAATGCTGGCCAGAGAACTGGAACTCAACGAAGATCAAGCCCAGATGATGGCAGATATCCAGTTTGAAATAAAAAAAATAGATAGAATCGTAAAACAGGTTCTGGGTTTTGCAAGACCAAGCAAACCGGCAATAACCGAAAACAACTTGAATGAAATTGTTACTTATTGCCATAACCTCACAAGAACTCAATTAAGAAAGAAGGGAATAAAGGTAACAATAGATCTGAATAATGACCTTCCGCCGGTTTTCTGCGATTTTGATCAGATTGCGCAGGTTATTATGAATCTGATCATAAATGCCCTTGAGGCCATGCCCAACGGTGGCGAACTGGTTTTAAGAACTTTTCTTGAAGTGGAAAAAAGTCGAATTGGTCTTATGATAAAAGACAATGGTACAGGCATAAGCCACGAGGATCAGCACAGGATTTTTGACCCATTTTTCACTAGAAAAGTACATGGAAGTGGTTTAGGCTTATATATCTCGCAGCAAATAATTGACAAGCATCAGGCTGCCATTGACTTTACGAGTAAACCCGGAGCCGGAACATCTTTCTATATCTATTTTCCAATTTCTGGTAACGATGACGAGAATACGGTAGCTGAAGATGAATGAAGAAACCCAGAAATACAAGTATTCCATTTTAATAGTTGATGACGAGACAACCTTCCGAAAATCTGTCAACAGGTTTTTGAAAAAACACTACCATACCATTGAAGCAGCTGACGGCCACAGGGCACTGGAACTGGCAAAAACAATAAGGCCCGAATTGGTGCTTCTTGATATCGGACTGCCTGATATGTCGGGACTGGAAGTTCTTGAAAAACTCAAAGAAACCGAGCATCCCCCCGCAGTGATAATGGTCACAGCGTATGACCAGGTAAAAGACGTGGTACACGCCATGAAGCTTGGCGCTTCGAATTACCTGGTCAAGCCAATTGATATTGACGAGTTCGATGTAGCAATCAAAAATGCCCTGGAAACTGTTAGCCTGAAAAAAGAAATTGAAGGTCTCAAAGGACAACTTAAAAAGGCTTATAAGCTTGATCGACTGATTGGCTCGAGCCCGGCTTTTATTGCGGCTCAGGAACTGGCCATAAAAAGTGCGGAAAGCGCAGATGCAAGTATACTCCTGCAGGGAGAAAGCGGCGTGGGCAAGGAACTTTTTGCCAAACTGATACATTTTCATAGTCCCAGAGCTGCAAGCCCTCTTCTCGCCTTAAATTGTGCCGCATTTGCCAGTGAAATAGTAGAAAGTGAACTATTCGGCCACGAGCCCGGTTCTTTTACAGGGGCCAGACAGAGCGGGAAAAAAGGTTTGCTTGAAGCCGCAAACGAAGGATCTCTCTTCCTTGATGAGGTTGCCGATCTGGGCCATGATATACAGGCAAAATTGTTGAGGGTTCTCGAAGAAAAAGAATTTTACCCTGTCGGAGGAACCAGGAAAAAACACGTGGACGTTAGATTTATTGCGGCTTGCAACCGGGATCTATGGCTGGAAGTGAAAAAAGGCAACTTCAGGCCTGATCTTTATTTTCGCCTTGCCACCATCAAGATAGAACTTCCTCCCCTCAGAAAAAGAAAAGAAGATATAATGCCTCTTACCCAGTTTTTCATGGAAAAATTCAACAATAAGTACGGAAAACGTTTCAGATACATATCGCCGGAAGCCCAGACATTTCTTGAAAATTTCAATTGGCCAGGAAACGTGCGACAACTGAGAAACACCATTGAAAGGATAGTTTTGCTTGAAGACGACTCCGTAATTCGAGCAAAGCACCTCAATTTTTTATTGGACGATAATGCGGGGGACCTTACACTTCCTTCGTTATCTTCCGGACCAAAATCGAGCGGTTTTTATTTTACGCTACCCGAAGATGGTTTTTCCCTGGAAGAAGCCGAAAAGGCAATTATTGCCGAAGCTTATAAGAAATGCAGCTTTAATAAAACAAAAACAGCGAAATTCTTGAAAACACCCCGTCACATTTTAACATACCGCTTGAAGAAATACGGGCTCTCATAAGTTGAGTAACTTCCCTCCCTGTTTCAGCCATGTTCAGATATGCCGCTTGACCTCGGTATTATTTTGTATTACCCTTGTTTTGAAGCATATAGGGTCAACAATTCACGCTATTTGCAAAAGAGGAAAAAAGATGGATAGCCAGAATAGTTGCAAAAGCCGTAATACGGTTACGGTAACTTTTAAAGTGGATAAAGAACTGGCAAACCTGTTGAAAACTTTGCCTAATCGTTCCGAGTTCATAAGGGATGCCATAATGTCCAAGATGGCCGTTCCATGTCCGGCTTGCGGGGGTAGTGGCAAAATGTCCAAAAGGCAAGCACTGGATATCAAGGCGCTTCTGGACAGTCACTACGTAGGTCGGTGTCTCAATTGCGGAACAAAAGTAACGTACACTACTTGTACTCAAGCGGAGAAAAACACTGATCCCAAAGAAGTAATCAGAATGAACCAAGCAATGAAAGGCGGTCCTCTTTACTGCCGAATTTGTTTTTCAGAGGCCATATTATGCGAAAAGTGCAAAATCTGGTGGCATCCGTCAGAAACAAACCATAATCTGAAACACCATGATGCGGAAATTGATTAGTAAGGACATGCCAGTGAACGAGATCACTAAGCGCGATGCTCCCAGTATCGCAACACTGATTCTGTGCTCTATAGCTGTCCTAACCCTTGTTCAAGTATTTGTTCTGCAGGTTCCCACGACACTCTCTGCG
>QMLL01000140.1 GCA_003646715.1 Deltaproteobacteria bacterium | reverse complement strand
TTTCCTGGTTAAGCCTTATCTGATTAACTATTCGCCGCCTCCGGATAAGGAACGTCTGCAGAGCCCTGAAGACAGGAAAAAGCTTGATGGGTTGTACGAATGTATACTTTGTGCCTGCTGTTCAACGTCGTGCCCATCTTACTGGGCTGATCCGGAATACCTCGGGCCTTCTGCGCTGTTGAATGCTGCGAGGTTCATTCTTGATACCCGGGATGAAGGAGCGGATGAGCGACTGGAAGTGGTGAACGATCGCCACGGGGTTTGGCGCTGCCATACTATACTTAATTGTATCGAAGCCTGCCCAAAGTTGCTCAACCCCACGGAGGCAATTGGTGAGTTAAAGAAACTTCTGATAAGAAAGAAATTCTAAAAACTTAGAAATAGTATTACTCAGAAATACATTTAGATGGCCCCTCTAGAAGGGGCTTTTTATTTTGTGATTGTGAAAAAGCCGTCACTGAAATCCTGAACAGAAGGGTTATCGGGATCAAAGATCAGAATTTTGACATTGTCTGCCCTGGATATGCCTAAGTCCGAAACGAACCCTTTTGGAATGGTCCAGGTTATTTCTCCTTCTTTCGCGTCAATATTACAATCACCGGTGATTAACCCTTTTTCTTTGCCTCCAATACCGACTGTAATGCACACTCTTTTTACACCGACCGATTTCCATTTTATTTGGTATGTCTTGCCTTCTTTCCAAATTTCACCTCCGTAGAAGCAGAAAACCAAGGGTTATAAGGGCTAAAGCAGCAGGCAGGGATGAAAACAGAGATATTTGAGTCATGTTATCAGTAAAACTTCTGCATTCTGGAGGCTCACGTAAGGTGTGTGAAAAAGAATAATTTGTCTTGGAATTTTTTCCCGCGGGCATGGTTTATACCTCCTTTTCCATCAAGCTATTTGGAACTTGGCGTTTTTTATAAGATGCTTTGTCACTTTGAAAGATCCGAGTCTTGTAATAGTGACGAGATGTGTTATATAAAACTTCATAAAATATTAATAATATAATTTTCATGCTTTTAAAAGATGGTGTTTCTAGGAAATGTTATTCCAGTGTGCAAGTGTTGTAAAAGGCGTTAGAGCGGGAGAGATTATGCATCAGAAGAAATTTTTTGCATTTGTGAATTATGATGTGTGTGAGCCTCGGAAATGTGATCCTGATAGAGGCATTTGTGCTGCGGCAAAGGCCTGTGAACATAAAGTTTTAAAACAGATAGACGGTCCTTTTGAGCCCCCGATGGTCTTCCAGGATTTGTGCCAGGCATGTTGGGACTGTGTGGAAGCGTGCCCGCTGAACGCCGTTGAAATGAAGCACATCAATTAAATGTGTCTTCGGGGGGGCAATGAGTCATTCTGCATCCCGATAGTTGCAATTATGCAATCCTGCCTTATTATGTAAGTAGCAATATTGCTACTTTAATAAAAGTTCTCTTTACGGGATAGTTAGTAAATAGCCTGTAATATCCTATGGTTAAATACTTTGGTTGTTCTTTGGGTATGTGGCATGATAGTTGCCGGTAAGGGGAGTGGTCATATTATTTTCGAAAGTAAAACTTTTAAAATGGATAGGAGGTAAAAAGATGAAGATAGGAATTTCGGCTACTGGACCTAGTATTGACGATGGGGTTGATCAGCGTTTCGGGAGGTGTCCCTATTATATAATTGTCGATAACGAAACCAACGACGTAAAGTCCATCGAAAATCCGAATGTTTCCCAGCCATCAGGTGCTGGCATTAGCTCCGCTCAGCTCATGGCTAACGAAGGAGTAAAGGTAATTCTAACGGGGAATTGTGGCCCCAAAGCCTACCAGGTTTTCGATGCTGCAGGCATTGAGGTCATCACAGGTGTTTCTGGTTCCGTGCGGGAAGCAATTGAAAAATATAAAGCGGGAAAACTGAAAAGCCAGGGAATGGCTGATGACTATAAAGCGGGTACTCCATTCGGATGGGGTAGAGGCATGGGACGCGGTATCGGTAGAGGCATGGGAGGAGGAAGAGGGCTTGGTGGCGGAAGAGGTATGGGACGTGGTATGGGAAGATGCTGGAGCACGGGATTCGGAGGATCACAAAATTACTCCGCTGCTCCATCGCCAGCTTTTACCAATGCCGAACCGGCTATGCAGGCTGATGTCTCATTGCCACAGACAGATCGCGAAAAAGAGATAGAAGCTCTTAAAAAGAAACTACAGGCTCTGGAAGCACGACTGGAACAGTTAAAAGGCGGGGCTCCCCGTGAAATGGCGCCCGGAAAAGGCACGCCAATCGTAGCGGAAGTAGACAGGGGGCAATGCCAGGGATGTGGATTATGTCAAGAAGTTTGCCCCGAAGGTGCGATCTCAGTAAATGAATATGCCACTGTCAATGTTGCCATGTGCGTTGGCTGTGGCGAGTGCGTTGCAGCGTGCCCTGAGGGTGCGATTTTTCTCAGAAAGGCGTAGACAAGATGCACCTTTTAAAGTTGCAGAAACAAAATCAGCATTTGAAAGAAGTTGCGGTGGTAAGTGGCGAAAGAGGCGAGGGAAGGTCAAGTCTTGTGGCTTCTTTCGCCACCCTGGCGAAAAAAGCCGTAATGGTAGATTGCGATCTGGAAAAATCAGCCCTGAGAGCCATCATGGAGTTTGCAAAATGCAATGATGCTTTGCCGATTCGTGATACTTCCTGTGGCAAGATTTCGATTAAAGAAACCAGATATGGTCCCCTTATTTATCCGAAACCCTTGAGAACCAAAGCTGCACTCTGCCACGTAATTTTTAATCTCAGGCGAAAGGCGAGAGAACTTGCCAGGGAGGACGATATAGACTTTGTACTGATCAAGTGCCCCGCCAGTGTCGATAAATGTGTGGCCACCGCCATTGCGGGGGTAAATCTCGTGCTTATGGTAGTGGATCACTCGAAAGTCTATGAGCAGAGATGGGTGGAAGTGTTTAAACTGACCAGATATTTAAATATACCTGCGGTGATTTGCCTTAACAAATGTTCTAATACCGACAGACCTTCTTCGGATGTGATGGGAAAATATATCTTTACTCAAGAACTGGAACTTGTGGGAAGGATCAGGTTCGATCAGATGGTTGCGAGAGCTACCTCGCTCAATTCAAGTGTAATAGAATATACAGGGGCGGCAATTTCTCAGGAGATCAAAAAAGTGTGGGAAAATATCAACATTATACTGAATACCCCGAGTGTTTCAGGGTAATGGTGAGGAGGATTGCGGATGAGTTCATGCGTGTTTGGCCCCGTTCCTTCCCGAAGACTGGGAAGATCCCTTGGTATAGACCTAGTTCCTTTTAAGACCTGTACTTACGACTGCATCTATTGCCAGCTCGGTAGAACGACCAGAAAGACAGCAGAAAAAAAAGAGTGGATTCCGGTAGAGAAGGTGCTCCGTGATATAAAAGAAAAGCTTGAAACAATGCCTGATTACATAACCTTTTCAGGGTCAGGCGAACCAACGCTCTATTCAAAGATCGGGGAATTGATCCTCGGTATCAAAGAAATGACTTCTGTCCCTGTAGCCGTGTTGACCAACGGTTCTATGCTATCCGATATCGGGGTACAGGAATCATTGATGGAGGCAGACCTGGTGATTCCTTCTCTCGATGCGGGAGATGAGGATATTTTTAAATATGTTAACCGACCCCACGAATCTATAACATTCAAAAGTATGATAGAAGGATTGAAAAATTTCAGGAGCAAATACTCAGGCGAGTGCTGGCTGGAGATTTTCTTACTGGGAGGAGTTACCGGGATTACCTCAGAGGTTGAAAAAATTGCGGCAATTACTCGTGATATTATGCCCGATTGGATTCAGTTAAACACGGTAAGCAGGCCGCCCGCAGAAGACTTTGCCTACCCCGTTTTACAATCTAAAATGATGGAATTCGCGAAGATTTTCGGTGAAAATTGTGAGGTTATATCAGAGGGCAATGATATATTTAAGGAGACTCACTACAGGGTAACCCTGGATAACGTGCTTGGTATGCTGGAAAGAAGACCGTGTACCATTAAAGATATTTCCACAGGTCTAGGGTTACACGAAAATGAGGTGGTAAAATACGTCCAGAAATTGCTGACGAATGGTAAATTGAAATGCGTCAAACGTAAAGAACATGTTTATTACGAAGGAATTCATTGATGGGGAGTCTGGAGGGACTTCCGCTTGCTGGGAAATGGAAAAAGCGGTGTAAATGAGCGAGGAAAAGAGGTTTGAAGCAATACTAGAATCGATAACAGATGGCCTATTCGCCGTGGATAGGCAATGGAGAATTATCACCTTTAACAGGACAGCGGAGCGAATAACTGGTTTTTCCAGGAGTGTTGTGCTAGATCGGTGCTGCCGTGAAGTGTTTCGAGCAGATAGCTGTGGAGAACAGTGTAGCCTCAGGAAAGCTCTATGTACCGGTGAACCCGTCATTGGGCGGATTGTCAACATTATTGATGCCGGAGGGAAGAAAAAGCCAATCGGTGTTTCTGCTTCGGTGATTAAAGATGAAAGAAACGAGATCATCGGGGGAGTGGTAACTTTTCGTGACTTATCGCTAACGGAAAAACTTCACCAAAACATCGATGGTGAGTACGTATTTGAAGGAATAATAAGTAAGAATAAAAGGATGCAAAGACTCTTCGATATAATGCCTCAGGTTGCGGAAAGCGAAAGCACCGTATTGATAGAAGGGGAAAGCGGAACGGGTAAGGAACTTCTTGCGAAAGCGATACACAATCTTAGCCCGAGGCGCAAACGCCCTTTCGTTGTTGTAAACTGTGGTGCTCTCCCCGATACACTTCTTGAGTCTGAGCTTTTCGGATACAGGGCGGGCGCGTTTACCGGAGCAAAAAGGGACAAAAAAGGACGATTCGCTCTGGCAGAAGGTGGAACTCTCTTCCTGGATGAAATAGGAGATATCTCCCCGGCTCTTCAGGTGAGGTTGCTGCGTTTTCTTCAGGATAGAATTTTTGAGCCCCTCGGTGCTGAGAAATCGGTTCAGGCTAACGTGAGGATAGTGGCGGCTACGAACAAGAATCTTGAGACAGAAGTAAAAAGGGGCAAGTTTAGGGAAGACCTGTACTACAGGATAAACGTGGTAAGGCTTGAGCTTCCGCCGCTCAGGGAACGAATGGAAGATATTCCGCTTCTTGTGGATCATTTTGTTTCCCGGTTTAACCTGGCACAGAATAAAAATGTGGTGGGTATTAGCGAGGAAGCGCTTACCTGCCTGATGTCCTATGATTATCCGGGAAACATTCGGGAACTTGAAAACATAATCGAAAGAGCTTTTGTTCTGTGTAAATCGGGGATCATAGAACAAAAACATCTTCCGGAGCCAATTTGTAACATTTCCTGCCTGGATTGTCCTAAACATGGAAGTTTCCGGAGTTTAAAAGAAATGGAAGCTGCGTTTTTGATGAGTGCGCTTCGTAGAAACAACTGGAACAGGCTGAAAACTGCTCAGGAGCTTGGCATTCATAAGACAACCCTCTTTAGAAAGATAAAAAATCTGGGTCTCCGGGTGCCTCTTGCCAAGAAAAGCACTTGAGTTTCC
>QMLL01000139.1 GCA_003646715.1 Deltaproteobacteria bacterium | reverse complement strand
GTTTGATGCAGTGACCTGTTCACATGCTTTTTACGAGTTAAAAGGGGATGTACAGGACCAGGTTCTTAAAGATATTGTCCGAATTCTAAAACCAGGGAAACCATTTCTTATGATGGAGCACGATTTGCCGGAAAACAAGTTTGTTCGTTTTCTCCTATATATTCGGTTCTTTTCTATGGGTGCAAAAAAGGCTATCGAAATTCTCAAGCATGAAAAGGAAATGCTCGAAAAATATTTCCATTCGGTAAAAAAAGTTGAAACACCTACAGGAAGATCCAAGGTGTGGATTTGTTACAAAGGTGGTTGATGTTTTCGGTGGTTGTGACAAACTCAGGTAATTCTCTGTGATATTCGGGGGATGTGAAATGAGCGGTATCAGATTTGTGGTGGAGAAACAGGTAGCAACTTTCATTAATCCACTAAAAGACAATCAACTTGACAGGCAGGAAATAGAAGTTCGTTTTGATCCGCTTTTGGGTCATCAGAGCGTTTTTAACCCGGATTTGAAAGACAAGGTTTCAATCCTTTTCCCCGAAACCGACGAAAAATATCTTGCGGACGTGGTAGAAGCAACAAGACCGAAATGTTTTTTGTGTGACGGACGCTGGAAGGAGACTACACCCCGGTATCCCGAGGAACTCATACCCGGTGGGAGACTGATAAAAAATGAAACCGTCCTTTTTCCAAATCTTTTCCCTCTATTCGGCTACCACGCGGTGATAATGCTGGGTAATAAGCACTATCGGCGTCTGGATGATTTTCCGGTTTCGCTGTTGTGTGATGCGATTGGTATCTGTATTGAATTCATACATAAGTGTTTTAAGGCAGATCCTGGAGCCAGGTATTTTACTATCAACGCTAACTACCTGTTTCCCGCAGGCTCAAGTGTGATTCATCCTCATCTGCAGCTGATAGGAGGTAGTTTGCCCACCACATTCCAAGAACAACTTATTCATCACAGTCGTAAGTACTTTGAAAAAAATGGGTCAATATACTGGAAAGACCTTGTTGCAGTTGAGAAAAACCTGAGACAACGGTGGATTGGGGAAATAATGGACAGTTGCTGGATTTCTTCTTTTTCTCCGCTTGGACAGAATGAAGTTCAGGCAATTTGGCCGGATAAGAAGCATTTCCTTGAGTGGAATGATAATGACGTTGAAAGTGCTGCAATCGGTATATCAGGCGTTTTGAAAACTTATTACGAAATGAAGTGTTCCACCTTCAATTTTTCCATCTTCAGCGGTGCACTGGATGGATTCGACTACGGGATGAGGTCCATGATGAGAATAATAACGCGTCAGAACGTTGTTCCTGATCATCGGACCGACGACTATTATTTTCAGAAGCTTCTAAAAAACGAAATAATACTGCTTCCGCCGGAAGAACTATCCCAAAAGGTGAAAGAAAATCTTGATAATTGTCTTAAATCTCAATGATTGTACCGACGCCCCCTTCAACGTATTTTTCGGGAAAGAGGGTTTTTATTCTCGAAATATTCATGGTGCAATGAGTTGGGCAAACCAGGGGTATGGGTTCAAGAATATGAAACTCCCTGAATCCGTGAAGCCCACCAATAATTGCATAAACTTCACCCATGTCTGCCACCGAAGAGAGGATTTTTCTTACACCTGGATGGGAGCATCCCACGATGATAACCAGCCCTTTTCCCGTTTTAACTACGAGACTCTGTTCTATTCCAAGAAGTTCACCGGTAGAAAAGATATTTTTATGTAATTCAGTCTTATCCCTGATTTTTATTACTTCTCTTGCATTCGAAGGCTCCGGACACGACCAGGGTATGTACACACTGATAGGGTTTATGGCAAGAACACTGGATAAGCCCCCGGTATGGTCCCAGTGAAGGTGAGAGATAAAAATCTCATCTATTTCCAGTGGGTTGACTTTCAGAGTTTTCATATTGTTCAATAAGATTTCTCCCTTTGCTCCAGTGTCAAAGAGAATTTTCTTTCCGTATGCCTCAACGAGGCATGAAAATCCCCAATCGGGGATTAGATCCGGGTAATTGCTAGTATTATCGTAAAGGATAGTTATCTTCATCGTATTTTTGCCCCAGTCATTCCTCATGTGGTCTTACCTTTTATATAAAACTCCCTTACATTAACCCTTCATCATTCCTGCGCAGGCAGGAATCCAGCATTATTGGTCGTAATCGCCATTTTTTCTTGAGTTTTATCTTTTGTTGTTCCGATTATCGAGATGATGAGTAGTTTAGTAATGTCGTCCTAATCACCTCCAAAATCCCCACCATCTCCACCGTCAAAATCTCCGCCGTCAAAGTAGTCGTCAAAATCAAAGCTGCTATCCAGGGATGCCAAGTCGTCGAAATCAAAGTCGAGGGAGTCGAAATCAAAGCTACTATCCAGATCTGAATCTAGCGGTCCCATGCCTGAATGCCATGGAAAGTCATAATAGTCGTAAAAGCCACGCTCTATTTTATCGACTGGAACAGAATCAAACCAATTTTTGAAATCATTTAGTGAAAATCCATGCATTGATAGCAGGAGAAGATTCCCCCCTGCCAAGGCCAGGAAAGCCGCTGCTTTATTGGGTTCGTTTTGAACCATATGTGGAAGGTTATTTTTTGCTTGTTCTATGAACTGTTCTATTTGTGTCCTTGTATTTTCTCCTTTGGGGGTAAGAGTCCATTTCCTGTATTTAAAGATCCTGAGGGCCTTTTTCTCCTCTACAGTGAAGTATCCTTTTTCTGTAAGTGGAGTTTTCAGATACTCTTTACTATATTTTGTTCGTTGAGAACGAAGTCGCAATGAGAAATTATGGAGATCTATCTCAAATTCGTCAGGTTTTATGCAGTCGACAATTATCTGTTCATGTGGCTTTAGTTGATATTTCGCGAAATTTTCTCCCCTGGACAAATATGGCTCCGTTTTCTTTCTCTTCAATAAGCCAGTAGTCTTTTCTTTTTCCTTGATGCATAGGATTTTTCTGACAACCAGATCCATTACTGTCAATTTTACCAACTGGCTGAAATCTGTGTTCTGATCAAGCAAAATGAGAGATTCAGCAGGGCTTAAGTTCGGATTTTCTGCGGGTAGGGGTGGTGGTTCTGTCCTTGATATTGATGAGCCACAATATATGCAAAAATTAGAGTCAGCTGGTATTTCCTTACCACATTGAAAACATTTCATTTTTGACTCCTGATTTTTGATTGTTTATGGCCTGTAAATCCTCAATTATTTCATTTGTTAGCTTCGTTTTTCTCTTTATCCAGTTTAACAGCCGTCCCGTAAGCCAGGAGTTCAGACATCCCCTGCGAAATCATGCTTGATACTAATCGAACATTTACTACAGCGTCTGCACCTACAGATATGGCATTTTCTATCATTCGAGATATGGCAACTTCTCTTGCTTCGCTAAAAAGTCTTGTATAATCCGTTACTTCTCCACCTACAATGTTTTTGAGTTGTGCCACTATATCTTTTCCGATATGTTTGGCTCTAACGGTATTACCCTGTACAAGTCCCAGCACTTCGACAATTTCGTTCCCGACAATGGTCTCAGTGTTAGTGACAAGTATTTCCCTTTTGGGATAGGTGGGTTTGGGAGGCGGTGGTTTTACCTGGCTGGTAACAGGCGGAATAGGAGGCGGTGGAGGTGTTGCCTTTTGTTTAACGCTTGGATCGTTTTGTTGTGTATTAGCCTTTTCTGGTTGTTGCAACTTACTTCCGCATTTTTTACAAAACGACGCATTTGATGGATTTGGATCTTTGCACTGAGGGCAAATAATGGAATGATCACTTTTAGTTGATGTTTCCCCTTCTATTTTTTCGTTTTCGCTGTTCATTTTTCCCTCCTTAAGTTATCTGAAAATGTACGGCCAACTTATCACGGAATTGGAAATATGTAAAATACACAGAATTTATCTTCTTGCTTTGAGCATTTTGGACATTTTATGGCATAGAACTTGCCGATCACTTTTCCTCGATGCTGTACTAAGTTTCTCAAGATTTCACGTTACTAATGGAGAAAAAAATGAGAATCCGGAGTCTTGTAGTCCTTTTTGTGATGGTCCTGTTTTTTGGTTTAGAGGTTTGTGGACTGTGTAAGTCAAGCGCGAAGCATTACCCGGAAGATACCTTTGTGCCAGGGGAAATTATTGTGAAATTCAAGAAATCTGTAGACCCTGATTGTATGTACCGTTCGAGAAGATCAGTTTCTACTGAGTGGAGAGATGCGTTTAGGCATGTACATAGAGTGATGAAAATCAGAGGTTTGAAAAATGTCTACAGGTTTCGTTTTACATCGCCGGTTGACATTCATGAAATGTGCAAGAAACTGGCTAAGGAAAGAGAAGTTGAATTTGCGGAGCCGAATTATATTGGGCATTTCTGCAACACCATACCGAACGATCCCAGTTTTACTCTGCAATGGTATCTAAGAAACACAGGGCAAAGCGGGGGAAGCCCAGGAACGGATCTGGATGCGTTGATGGCCTGGGATATAAACACCGGAGATGAAAGTATAGTGGTTGCCGTAATTGATACTGGGGTCGATTACAATCATCCTGACCTTGCAGATAATATCTGGCACAATACTGGTGAAGTATCAGATGATGGCATAGATAATGACGGCAATGGCTACGTGGACGATGTGATCGGCTGGGATTTTGTGAGTGTTCCTGACTACTGGGCAGCAGATGATGAAGATGCGGGACCCGAGGACAATGACCCCATGGACCGGGCTGGTCACGGAACCTATTGTGCCGGAGCTATTGCCGCAGTGGGGAATAATGGTATTGGAATAAGCGGTGTCATGTGGAAGTGCAAAATAATGCCTGTGAGAATTGGCTTTAGAACCAGTGACGGTGGAGCAAATTTCTTCTCTCCAGATGCCGCAAGAGGGATAAGATATGCCGCTGATAATGGTGCAAGGGTAATAAATTTGTCATGGATAATCAGGAGTGCTCCCGCAGTGGTGTCTGATGCCATAAAATATGCATATTCCAAGGGCGTTGTTGTGATTGGTGCCGTTGGAAATGACGACGCAAAAGGAGCAGTGTTTCCAGCCAGTATGACAGAAGTAATAGGGGTAGCTGCCACAGATGGAGATGATAATCGAGCTCTCTGGGTGGTGCCACAACCTCCAATGCCTGGAGAAGGATCCAATTATGGAATTGGAATTGATGTAGCTGCGCCAGGTGTAGAAATTCTAACCACGGCTCTAAATTCTGGCTATCTCGAAGTAACCGGAACGTCTATTTCAGCCGCAATAGCTTCCGGTCTTGCAGGACTTGTGCTTTCGGTTCATCCTGGCTTTGATGTAGAAGAGGTTCGCAGTATCCTTAAATCCTCCGCGGAATCGGAACTGAACTCCGAAAAGTATGTTGGATACGGCAGAATCAATGCTTACAGGGCTCTTCTAATCAATGATGTACCAGGTGCGGAAATCACATTTCCGGACAATAACACCATGCTCAGCGGGATTGTGGAAATCAAGGGTAGTGCAAACGGGCATTCGAATGACCTGGGACACTATACTGTTGAATATGCGAAGGGAATTTATCCT
>QMLL01000138.1 GCA_003646715.1 Deltaproteobacteria bacterium | reverse complement strand
TACGCTCGGAACGTTTGGCGAAATTGTTACTTTTGATGAACCTTATAAGGAGCAGAGATGGAAAGAGGAAAATTAATCATGGTAATGGCTTCAACGTTAAGCTTAATTTTCACCGTTGGCTCTGCCAAAGCGACTGTAACCCCAGTGGTAGAGGATATGGAGTCAACAGCCAAAAACTTCGTTCTCCTCCTCAGCAAGGGCGAATTTGACGAAGCTGATAAGATGCTGGCCGAAATCATGGTTGAGGGTTTAAAACAGCAGAATCTGAGCCTTGAAGAGATATGGAGCGGCGTGATTGCTCAAGCTGGCAAGTTTAAGGAAATTAAAGAAACTAAAGTCACCGAGGAGATGGGATACAAGTGCGTCTATGTCACTTGCAGCTTCGAGAAGACCTCTCTTAATGTAAAAGTGGTCCTGGATAAAGAAGGAAAGGTTGCCGGGCTATTTTTTCTTCCCGCCCAAAGCTCCGAAGCCTATAGGCCTCCAGAGTATGCGAATCCTGGCTTATTCACGGAAAGAGAATGTATGATTGGCGACGAATGGCAACTGCCGGCAACTCTAACTATCCCGAAAGGGAAGGGGCTTTTCCCTGCCATTGTTTTAGTCCACGGCTCCGGGCCACATGACAGAGACGAAACGATAGGTGCAAACAAACCCTTTAAAGATCTCGCCTGGGGACTTGCTACCAAAGGCATCGCGGTGCTCCGTTACGAAAAGCGGACTAAACAATATGCTACTGAAATTCTTAGCACGATGAAGGATTTTACCGTAAATGAGGAGACGATAAATGATGCTCTTGCAGGAGTTAATCTACTTCGTAAAACCAAAGAAATTGATCCTACAAAGATTTTCGTCCTTGGACACAGCTTAGGAGCGATGCTTGCACCCCGAATAGCTGCTCGAGATAGGGGGATTGCCGGACTGATTCTCCTTGCTGGTTGCGCCAAGAGCTTATATGTAGAGAAACTACTAGAACAAACCGAATACCTTGTATCTCTTGATGGGAAAATAGATGAAGGTGAGGCAAAACAACTGGAGGAGATAAAAGGAGAGCTAAAAAAGATAAGAGAGCTCGATATAAGAGAAAATGAAAGCGTTCTTGGCGCTTCGAGAGGTTATTGGGCAGACTTGATGGCATACGATCCAGTAAAAACAGCAAGAGAGCTGAACCTTCCGATGTTGGTCCTTCAAGGAGGCCGAGATTACCAGGTCACAATGGAAGACTTTAGAGGATGGGAAGAGGGTTTGGCTGGACAAGATAGAGTGTATTTCAAATTCTATCCAGATTTAAACCATCTTTTTATCTCTGGAACTGGTAAATCAACCCCTGCCGAGTACAGAAAGCCCGGTAACGTAGCTCAAGTCGTCATTGAGGAGATCGCGGAATGGGTAAAAAGCGAATCAAATTGAATCGCAAGCAACTTCGCCTAACATGAGCTTTGCGGCTCACTTCGTTGGCCCAAACAGTTCACACTTCGTAAGGGCCGATTTTGGCCGCGAGCCTTGCGGCAACTTCATTGCCTTGGCCTCACCACCTTTGGCTCTGCAAAGAGCACATAGGAGGGAAATGACAGATTTCCCAAATTTGCCCTCGGCAACCTGCCTAATTCTCATTCAGTTGGGCGAAATTTTATGGCGGCTGATCTCAAATGGAAAAGAGAGAGCTTAAGTATCCAATGAACTGGCAAAATGCACGAGATAAATGAGGAGAATGAGGAGTAAGAGAATCCAAGAAGGCTGGGATAACGTATGGTAGGAATTTTCAAATAAGATCCGCTGAGGATTCTCTAAATGGGTGCAAGAAAAGTAAGTTTTGAAAGCAGGCCCGAGTCAACAAGTAAGGTTCTAAGAAGCAAAAATCGTCGTCTTGCGATTCGAGAACACTGAGCCACCTGCCACCATTTCGATTCCAGATTGAAAATGGAAGCAGTTCTGAGAGCTCGAGCATGAGCAAAAGGAGCGCCATAGAGCAGAAATTCCCCGAACGACCCCTGAAACAGGAGACCGTCCTACAAATCCTGTTCACCTTGAAAGAGAAGTTCCCGAAGGCCTGCATGCACCAGGAATGGCTGATATCCTTGCCAAAGGGGAATATGAGTTGATTGAGGAAAGCAGCAGGACAGTCTTTGAATCAAAGGGGAAAATAAGAGGACAATTATAATCTCTGATAAGATTTAAATACCCGAATCAATGGCTGTTGTTTAAAACTTGGTAACCAAACTTTCACAGAAAATTTGGAAAATGTATCTTTAAATTGCCAGAATATAGTACGTAGGGAACACAAAGTTCCCAGGCGGAAATAGGTTGATCTCGCTATATTTGTGAGCTCCTGTAAACAGGCTTTCGGGGCTGAGGCTAACTCATCGACTTTCTCCCATACGATAGCTCGAGGATTCATCGCCACGCCTATGGTCAATCCTGCATAGGAGGCCAATTGCGCTTTCCGTCAGCGGACAGCAGAGCTAAAGCAAGCCTTTTTTGTCCCGAGAACTTATGCGCTCAGTGATTCAAGCCCACTCTGCCCTACGTTTACGGAAAGTTCCCTTCATTTGGTCGCCTTTATCATAAGGAAAACCGAAGGATAGCTTGCAAGCATAAGGAAGTTCGTTTCTTATGTCTCCAATTGCAATACTTATATGAAGAGTTCAGCAGATAAGAGACGACACTGGCAAATTTGGAACACATTTGGGCTTCGGCTAAATCAAGTTAGACGATTATGGCAAAATTAACTCTTAAAAGTGTTAGAAAAAGGGATGGTCGAATGGTTGCCTTCGACCAAAAGAGAATTACCAAAGCTATCTACAGGGCAATGCAGCACGTTGGAGAGGGGAATTTAGACAAAGACCCTTTGCGACTCTCAAATAGAGTGATCAGGGAACTGACAAAACGTTACCCTTCAAGCCATATTCCCACTGTCGAGGAGATTCAGGATGTCGTAGAGGAGACGTTGATAATAATGGATTTTCCAAAGACAGCCAAGGCCTATATTCTTTATCGTCATGAAAGGGCCAGGATTCGGGACAAGCAGAAACTTGTCCCAGAACGGGTGAAAAGGTTGGTTCAAGAGAGCAAGAAGTATTTTCAAAATGCTCTGGGAGAATTTATTTACTACCGAACTTATTCTCGATGGATTGAAGAAGAAAGCCGGCGGGAAACCTGGGTCGAGACTGTAGACCGGTATCTTGATTTTATGAGAGAAAACCTGGGAAACAAGTTAAAAGAAACCGAATATCAGGAGATTAGAGAATCAATCTTGAATTTCCAAGCAATGGCTTCAATGCGGCTGCTATGGTCACCAGGGAAAGCGGCAAGGACAAACAATTTAAGCGCTTACAACTGTGCTTATATTGCTCCTGATAAACTGACTGATTTTGCCGAGATTATGTATCTTTTGATGAGCGGAACTGGAGTGGGATTTTCGGTCGAGAATCAAAATATCCAGCAATTACCAATAGTAGAACACCAAACTGGAAAGTTCCTGCCCACTCATGTGATCGGAGACAGCAAAGAAGGCTGGGGAGACGCTTTAACTTTAGGGATAAAAGCCTGGTATGAGGGCGAAGATGTCAAATTTGATTATTCTAAAATACGTCCGGCCGGAGCCCGGCTGAAAACCATGGGAGGCAGAAGCTCGGGACCTGAACCCCTTCACTCCCTCCTCGATTTTGTTAGGAAGAAAATCCTGAATAATCAGGGGAGGCGGCTAAGCAGTATTGACGTCCACGATATTATTTGCAAAATTGGAGAGTTGGTAGTAAATGGGGGGAGTGAGAAGAAGTGCGCTCATCTCTCTTTCTGATTTGGACGACAAAGATATGAGGCAGGCAAAAATGGGCCATTACTATATCACCAATCGTCACCGGTCAATGGCCAACAATTCAGCCGTCTATAACGAAAAACCAACCGCTGTCCAATTTATGGAAGAATGGCTGTCTTTAGCAAAAAGTGGCACTGGAGAAAGAGGCATCTTTAGTCGAGGAGGATTGGAGAAGCAACTGCCACACCGCAGATGGGAAAAATTTGAAAAATATTGGCAAACTTCGGGAATAAATCCCTGTGGAGAGGTGATTCTGAGAAGCAGACAATTCTGCAACTTGACCGAGGTAGTAGCAAGGCCCGAAGATACGGCTGAAACTCTTTTAAGGAAAATTAAAATTGCTATAATCTTAGGTACTTATCAGTCAACTCTTACTAATTTCCCCTATATTTCAAAAGAATGGAAAAAGAATTGTGATGAGGAAAGATTGCTGGGAGTTTCCATTACCAGCCAATGGGATTGCAAGGCCCTTCGTCATCCGGCCGTTTTGCGAAAACTTCGCCAGAAAGCAATAGAAGTTAATCAAGAGTACGCCAAACGGTTTGGCATTAATCCATCTTCTGCTATCACCTCGGTAAAACCTTCGGGAACCCTCTCTCAATCAGTAGATTCTGCTCCCGGAATGCATCCCAGATACGCCCCATTTTATATTAGGCGAGTTCGGATTTCAGCCGAAGATCCTCTTTTTCACATGCTGAAAGAACAGAAATTTCCCTACCATCCAGAAGTTGGCCAAACCGAAGCATCGGCCACCACGTATGTGCTTGATTTTCCAGTTGCCTCACCCCCAGATTCAGTTTTTAGAGATGACCTGGACGCCATTAGCCAGCTTGAATATTGGAAAATGGTCAAAGAGAATTACACTGAACATAACCCGTCGGTTACTATTACAATCGGAGAAAATGAATGGATTAAAGTAGCAGACTGGCTGTATGAAAATTGGGACATTCTGGGTGGACTTACTTTTCTTCCTCGAGATGAATATGTTTACCAGTTGGCTCCCTTTGAGAAAATCAGTGAGGAAGAATATAAAAAACTTATTCCCAGGCTTCCAGAAATTGACTTTTCCCAGATTCTAATTTACGAGAAAGAATATGAAGGTATTGAAACCCCTCGACTGTGAAGGGGAAACTGCTGAACTCCAGTAAAATAAAGCCAATTTTTGACGCCTTATGACTCATTGCTGGATTGCACCACTAAAATCGTCAACTCGTTAACCAACTTTTGCTTCGGTTTGCCCAAATTTTTTCCTGTAGAAGTCAGTCTCCCTCGAATTAAACTGTAGGAAGCTACCCGAGTGACCAATGCAGGGGCTTTTGCTTTTTGTACGTGTTTTAGGAAACACCCAATAGGCTGTTGTGCCTTTCATTTGCTCTGATATTCAGAGAGATCGGGTTCTTCGGTTCTGATAGAGCCCCCTGGCTGAGCCCTGTCAAATCGGTGTATCTGTCGCACGGATATTGGACGCCTCGACTGAAGTGGCAGACCAGGCCCGACTTAACAGAGCGAGCGACTCTTCTCCGCTTAGGCGAAGCATATGGGTTTACACATTCTAAGCACTTTTCTCTAAGCACTCTAAGGCTTTTTAAAAAAGGCGCTTCCCGCCACCAGTTGGCCCAATAGGCGCCCCAGCTCCGCTACCTCTGCCCACCCGTGGTACAGATGTCCATTGTGCTGGAAAGCCCTGTGAGCATCTTCTCAGAACTGCCTCTTCCAGCGGGCAATAGTGGCAGC
>QMLL01000137.1 GCA_003646715.1 Deltaproteobacteria bacterium | reverse complement strand
GGCCTGTTTGACTCCCCGGTAACTTTTCTAAATCGCTTTTCAACATCCCTATGCAGTCAGCATAATAGAGTGCAAAAACAGCTTACAAGCACTCTTCCACTACTAGCCGACTGATGCAACTATTCGGTTTGTGGCTGTTGGGTATTACACTGAATTCACTATCGACATTGAAAAGAATTTGAAAACATGATTCAGATACGAAAACCCGCAGCAATAATCCGTACTACGTGAAGTTGCCAAGTTCCATGGTCACTTGATGGGCAGTTGGATTTGAAAAGGTGTATATACAAAATTTAGCAATTATTTAATGCAATTATTGCTCAATTGCCTTGGAAGGTCAAGGAAAAACTGGGGAATGATCCTTATCTAGTGCTTAATATTTCACTCTCATAGCAAATTAGCTTGAAATCGCCAAAAGGAGTATTATATAGTTTTATTCAGGGATTTTACCTCAACACTAAAATAACAAGCCCACCATCTATGTAGAGAACGAGACAACAATACCGTGATTGAAACAGAAGTGGTCAGCGTAAAACTAGGGCAACAGTAATGAAAATCTTGGTACTAGACGATGACAAGGCAATCTGCCATGTATTGTCAGACTTTCTTACCACCCAGGGGCACCAAGTTGAGGTTTGCCACGCCGGTGAGGCCGCCATTCAACTCACAGAAGAAAGCCCCGCAGATGTTGCCCTCGTAGATATCAAGCTTCCGGGCATCAGCGGTATACAGACCCTGAAGAAACTTAAATCAATTTCTCCCAATACCGAAGTAGTTATGATCACGGGTGAAGGCGACATTTCAAGCGCCATTGAAGCCCTCGAATACGGAGCTTTCGCTTATATTCGGAAGCCTTTCGATCTCTATGATTTGCTCTCCACAGTCAGAAAAGCTCGAGAACGGCAAATCATGAGACGAAAGAACATCGAGTACGCCAGGAAATTAGAAAGGCTTGTTCAAAGTCAATCGGAAGAGCTAAAAAGAGAAAGATCCATAAAAGAGATGGTCTTTTCTCACACTCTTTCCGCAATTCTTGTGGTAGATTCAAAGCTCCGTATCGTGAGTATCAACGAAGCATTTAAAAAGATGTTCGGGTTAAACGAAGAAGAAGCTCACGGCATGTATCTTTGTGAAGCTATTGGGTGGCAGACTAATGAATCCAAGACAGAAAACAACAATTCCTGGCAATTGCCCGAACAACTGCACCAGGTGATCCTCCATAAAATTCCAATAAAGCATCTCGAAATCCAGTGCACTCTTCCCAACAAGCAGACAAAATATTTTCACCTGCAGGCCTTCCTCCTTCCTGAGATAGCAATGGCAGAACCACTTCTTTGCATTTTGCTGGATGATATTACAGACGCCACTCTGGTACGAATTGAAAAAGACAGGACTCATAGAGAACTCCAATGCCTTTACAAAATTAGCGAATCTATTTCGGAATCAAGAGAAATCCAGGAACTGGTAGAAATAACAGCCCAGGCAATATACGATGCCATGGACAAGACCCACCTCCAGGGGGTAGCAGTAGAACTGGATGGCTGGTACGCCCAGTATCCGGATACTTCAAACCTTGAAAATCAAAAGAAAGCACTGGAAGTAAAAATCACTATCGATCAAATAGATAGAGGTGAAATACGGTTATGGACAAGGGATTCTAACTACAAGCCATTCAGGGAGACATCACTTTGCAGTGAAATAGCCAAGCGATTGGCTCAAACTGTGGAGACACAGGAAAGAAACATTGAGCTCTACCACTCCGGACAACTGGCATCACTTGGCGAAATGGCAGCGGGAGTTGCTCATGAACTAAACCAGCCACTGAGCGGGATCAGAACCTTTGCGGAGAGCGTTATCCTCGGGTGTAAACAAGGGTATCTGAAAGTTGACGAAAAGATCCTGAACAAGCAGTACAAAATAATAAAGCAGTGCGAACGGATGGAGAAAATAATCAATGATTTAAGAATTCTCAGCAGGGACACTTCCAAAGAAGAAATGATGCCAGTTAACGTCGTAGAAGTTGTCGAGTCCGCTCTTCAGTTACTTGGCACCCAGTTAAAGGTACACGGGATCACCGTGAGCAAAAATTATCTGGAGGAACAGTGCATAACACTAGGGCACTACAACAGACTCGAACAGGTTGTAATCAACCTTTTAACCAATGCCAAAGATACCCTGGATGAAAAAGAAGAAAAGATCAAGAACAACGAAATAGCGGTTCCTGAAGACTGGACAAAAAAGATTGAAATCACCGTGGGGTTTACCATCAAGAATGACAAACGGCACGTCCGCATTTCTGTTCAGGACAATGGCCTTGGATTGAAAAAAGACACCATCAGGCATATCTTCAAACCATTCTACACTAATAAGCCTCTAGGAAAGGGAACCGGGCTTGGGTTATCAATTTCCAGAAGGATCGTCCAGGAACATAAAGGCCTGATAGAGGTATATCCAAAAGTGGGAGAAGGATGTGAATTCACGGTCTTTTTACCAGAATTCTCACCTGACAACGATCAGCAACCTAATTGAAACCAGAAGGAAAAAAATTGTTTCAATACCGATTTTGAAAGTAGAATACGAAAAAATAGATATGGGGCAACGAACTTATGAATCTTGAAAAGAATTTGAGTCTACTCCTCATAGATGACGAAGAAGTAATTCACGACAGTATCGGCGATTTCCTCAGGGAACAGGGATACCAGGTAATCTCGGCTTATTCTGGCGAAGAAGGATTGGAACTTTTAAGAGAACGTGCCATTGATATAGTGATTACCGACATTCGGATGCCCGGCATCGACGGACTTGGCGTTTTGAAGGAAATTCACAGGACGAACCAGGATGTCGAAGTCATTATCATGACAGGCCATGGAGACCTTTCCAGCGCAATTACCGCCATCAGGAACGGAGCCTTCGACTTCTTCACAAAGCCTGTAAAACTGGACGAACTCTTAATTGCCCTTCAGAGAACTCAAAAATACCAGCGGTTGAAAAGAGAAAATGAATTTTACAAGCAGAAAATCTCGCAGCTCGATAGTTTCATAAAAGTTGATTCGCAAACAAACTTCATCGGCAAAAGCAAGGAAATTTACAAGGTACTCGATGTAATTAAGAGAGTAAGCCCAACGAAATCAACCGTAGTAATCTACGGCGAAACAGGAACTGGCAAAGAACTCGCGGCACAGCTGATTCATCAAAATAGTCCGCGGGCAAACGAAGTTTTCCTCGCTGTAAACTGTTCATCTATGCCCGAAAACTTGATTGAAAGCGAACTCTTCGGACACGAGCGCGGTGCGTTTACCGACGCCAAAAGAACCCGACTCGGTTATTTCGAACTGGCTCACAAAGGCACACTGTTTCTTGATGAAATTGGTGATCTGCCCTTAAGCGCACAGGCGAAGCTACTGAGGACTCTTGAAAAAAAAGTCATACGGAGGGTTGGAGGAGAACGAGAAATACCTGTCGACGTTAGAATAGTTGCCGCAACCAATAAAGATCTGGAAGTCGAAGTGGCAGAAGGGAGATTCAGACAGGACCTTTATTTCCGCCTTAACATAATCACCATACACTTACCACCCTTGCGAAAACGGGGAGACGATATCCTTTTGCTTGCCGATTATTTCTTGCACAAACTGGCAAAGGACACTCAAAGAAAAGTTACAAGCATATCACCTGAAGCGAAAAAATTGCTCAGGAAATACTCGTTTCCGGGAAACATTCGAGAATTGCGCAACTTGATCGAAAGAGCTATCCTCCTCTGCCAGGGAGACGAGTTGACTCCTGAAGATTTCCCCAGTCTCAGCGAATCCGAACCATCGCCTCTTATCGCCGGAAAAGGCGGCCTGCCCTCACTAGATTTAAACCTTCTGGAACGAATGGCCCTGGAAGAGGCCTTAAGCATCGCCAAGGGAAACCAATCCAAGGCAGCTGAACTTCTCGGAATTGGAAGAGATGCTCTACGCTATCGAATAAAGAAGCATAGCCTGATAATGCAATAGACCGATCATAAACAAAGAAAAAGCCACCCTCACAAAAACGAAGGTAGCTTTTTCTTTGTATGGAAACGAATCTACTTATTTTATTGCAGTACAGTTTCCATGTAATTGAAGATATCTCCAACTGATTTTATTTTTTCAGCTTCCTCGTCAGGAATTTCAACATCGAACTCTTCTTCAAGTGCCATTACCAGCTCTACTACGTCCAGAGAATCAGCACCCAGGTCATCAATAACCTTGGCTTCAGGCGTGATGGCCTCTCGCTCAATACCCAGCTGATTGGAAATAATATCAATTACCTTTTCTTTCATTTCATTGATTCCCATGATTCACTCCTTGTTCGTTTAATTATTTTATTTCCACTCTACCAATGGAATTACACACAACTTTTAAAATGTAACAACTTATTATCTTGTTTCTGGGCGCTACTTGTTTCGTTCTATCACCTCCTTTTCCTCCAAGTAATACTCAAACCCCGATCCAGATAGGCTGCAGGACAAATTAGCACTCTTTCATCGGTAGACTAAAATCCACGATATGGCTCTTATCAAATATCGGACCAACTGCGCATTTGTCCTGCACAAAGCCGTAAAAAATAGTTTCAAGAACAGTAGGTAAGTCATCAAGCAGCGAATAAGAGCAATCCCTTGATAACCATTTCTTCATCACACCATCCACAAATCCCATAACTCCATAAAACACCGTGAGAAAATCCACATCTTTCAGCAGGCCTTTCCTGGTCGCTTCGTAAATCTTTCGTTTCAGTCCCGGAACTCTCCTCAGGATCTGGCTAAAGTACAAATCTTTCACCCCGGCTCCAAATTCTTGTTGTTCCTGAACCAAGATCTTGTAGAATTCCTTGTTGGAATCAAAAAACTGGAAGTAAACACGAAGATATTTAGCAATTGTTGTTAAAACATCGTCTCTTTCGTCATATACCGCATTAATTTTGTCTTCAAGTCTCGCAAAATGCGATTCTACCAGGCTTGAAAAAACCTTTTCTTTATTTTTGAAGTACCTGTAAACAGTACCTTTGCCCAGCTTTGCTTTCTTGGCAATGGCATCCATGGTGGTGGCATGGTAGCCTTTTTCTGCAAACATCCCGAGAGCAACATTCAATATAAGCTCTCTGGTGCGCTCTTTTTTCCTTCGCTGGTCCCCGTAATATCTCTTTTCTTCACTTCTCTGCACCAGTAATCTTCTCAACAGCTGTTTTGACATTTCCCTGGCGCTTATACCGTATTTTTCCGCTACGTCAATATATACACCGGTAAGCTCTTCTATGGTATCGCCATCATCCATACCAAGTTCTCTGAGAAAATTTAGCACGTGGAAAAAGCTTTTCTCGATTATGGTCTGAGTTGCTATTTGGGGGTATGCATCCCTTGAAGGCAGTTGCTGAACCAGATATTCGCTAAGCTTTCTTCTTCTGGCAACAGTTTTAAACCTGTATATTTTCAATAACTCTGAATCTTTTTCTTCAAACCCCATATTTACGAGCCCCTTCTTGACTGACGGACGAGTCCGTCATAGTTAAAAAGAGTATTTATGTCAAGCACTTTTTTATT
>QMLL01000136.1 GCA_003646715.1 Deltaproteobacteria bacterium | reverse complement strand
GGTGAGATTCAGGGCGCCGGACGCAGGTACTACGGTAGTTCATGACGTGATAAAAGGTATCATTTCTTTTGACAATAGTGAACTTGATGACCTGGTAATACAGAGAAGCGATGGAATGCCGACCTACAACTTTGCCGTGGTGGTTGACGATCTGACCATGGGAATAACCCATGTAATCAGGGGAGATGACCACGTAAACAATACCCCTCGCCAGATCCTCATATACGAAGCTCTCGGTGAAACTCCCCCTGTTTTCGCTCATGTTCCCATGATACTGGGACAGGACAGGACGCGTTTGAGTAAAAGACACGGTGCAACCTCTGTGCTTGCTTACCGAGATGCCGGGTATCTTCCGGAAGCTATGGTTAATTATCTTGTGCGCCTTGGCTGGTCTTGCGGAGACCAGGAAATTTTCAGCAAGGAAGAACTGATTGAGAAATTCAGTCTGGATAATATCGGAAAATCAGCAAGCATTTTCGACCCAGAAAAATTGCTCTGGTTAAACAGCCACTACATCAAAGAGTATGATCTTGGCAAACTGGCAAAACTTATCGTGCCTTTCCTGAAAGAAAGAAATTATCAGATCCCTGATCAGGATTACTTAAAAAGAGCAATAGTAACTTTACAACCCAGGGCCAAGACGCTGTCAGAGATGGCCGACATGATGGATTTTTATCTGCTGGAGGAGATTGAATATGAACCGAAGGCTGCAAAGAAATTTCTCAAACCGTCGATGATCCCGGTATTTGAAGACCTGATAAGAAAGTTGGACAAACTTGATGAGTTCACTGAGCAAGAGCTGGAACAGATTTTTAGGGGAACCAGCGAAGAACTGGGAGTTAAACTGGGCAAAATTGCGCAGCCGGTAAGGGTTGCTTTGACCGGCAGGACTGCCAGTCCGGGATTGTTTGAGGTGATTGATATCCTGGGAAAGAAACGAACTATACGTCGTCTTGAGGCGGCTCTCGAGTACATGAAAAGATGTGCAGAAAATTAGGTATACAGAGGGATGTCCATGGAGAAAGAGGAAAAGCGTGTTCGAGAGTTGATCGAGGAAAAAATAGATGAATTTATCAAGAAGCATGGCAGAGAACCCGGGGCTTGCGAGGTTCGTGCGATCCAGCTGGAAGTTGAAAAGGAGGAAAACGAGGGAAATTAAAGAGGGCAAGAGAATTTATGGGGAGTGTAGGCGATTTCCAGGGAAGTAAAGAATTCCTGGGTGATGATGAGCTTCAGGACATTCTTAACAGGATAAAAGCAAGGTACAAAACCGAGCTGGTTCCCATAGGCATTAGATCCGCGCAATTAAAGATTCTTGCCGTAAAAGATATTGATGCACTGATAGATCAGGCTGTTACAAAATCCGGGACAGGTGATGTCCGTTTCAAATACTGGGGGAAGATCTGGGAAGCGAGCATTGTTCTGGCAAGTTTTATTGGGGAGCAGGACCTAATGAGTGGGGCTTCTGTTCTGGAGCTTGGAGCCGGTACGGGAGTAACCGGGCTATTTATGGCGGCATGGGGGAATAGGGTTCTTCTGACCGACAATAGTGAAGATGCTCTTCTGTTTGCCAGGGCCAATATTTATCTGAATGACCTTCAATCCAATGCGGATGTTAAACTGCTGGACTGGACAAACCCTGATTTGGACCGACAGTTTGACTATATTGTTGGCTCTGAGATCGTTCATGATGAAAATATGTTTCCTCACTTGCTTGATCTTTTCATAAAATACCTGAAACCGTCCGGCACAATTTTTCTTGCTGAGGCCGTGAAAAGCAACCAAAGCTCCTTTTTTGAAATGTTAGTGAAGTACTTTAGATATGAAAGACGTGGCCTTGTAATGCGAAGTGGAGATGAGCAGTATCGAGTTTCTATCTATCGTGCGTGGCCCAGGTGAAACTAACCAGCATTGCTGGACTCAATGTGGCCAGCAACAACGAACAATGAAAGCTCTTGGCTCAAGATAGGCTTAGCAGAATAGGAGAGTTCATATAAAGAAAATCTCATATCTACGGGCAATGCTTTTAATAGCGCCACAAATGTTACGAAAGCCGTTTCCCGAGTAGGAGCGAAGCTACGTATCGAGGGACGCTGCCCTTTGATAGGCTTCGCTTCGGCCAAAACGTATTGACGGCGGATCTAAGACTTTTAAATAAAACTACATTTGGCAGAGGTCCTTTAAAATGGAAAAAATTGTAGTCGAATCTTCTGGATACAGGCTTTCGGTGGTCTTTCATCGACCGACGGCAGATGACTATCCTGTTGTTATTTGTTGCCACGGGTTGTTGAGTTACAAGGATAGTGACAAGTACAGAACCATAGCGAGCGCACTGGGCAAAGAACAAATAGGTGTTGTTCGCTTTGATTTCAGGGGTTGCGGTGAAAGTGAAGGAGAATTATCTAATAGCCACGTTTCGGCACGCCTCCAAGATTTAAAAAATGTCATGGAGTATGTTCGAGGTATCGAAGGTTTTAACGGGAAACTGGGCCTTGTTGGATCAAGTCTGGGTGGTTTTTTGTCGTTTCTTGCCGCAATCGAGGCTGAATACGAGATCCCGCTTGCGCTATGGGCAACTCCGATTTCTCTGAAACCGCTTGTTTCACGAATCAAAGCCAGTTCCATTCTGCCATTTGAACCTTCCACGGAATATCTGGATGATCTGGAGAAGTACGAGCCAAGTAGCCAGCTGGATAAGCTGAAGAAGGTATTGATTTTACATGGCAGCAGGGATGAACTGGTGGAGCCGTGGAACGCTTTGGAGATTTTTTCCGGGGTTGATCTGCCAAAGGAGTTGCATGTATTAAACGATGCGGATCATCGTTTTACCAATCATGGTGCGCGGTCTTTCGCAGTCAATGCGACGTCAGAGTGGTTCAAAAGATATCTATCTTAGGAACTTTCTACGTCAGTCCTTACCCTGTTTGCCAGCAAATGGGCCTGTCTAATAGGTTCGGGAATCCTGTATGAATTGCAACAGCGAAGGACAAGTCTGATACTTGAGGGAATATCTGCCAGGTGTCCCGGGGATACATAAATGGGCTTAACTCCGGTTCGTGTTCTCAATGCCACACCAACGCGCTCTTTTCTGTAGTACAGGGATTGATACTGGCCCTTTCTTGGTCCTACCTCTTTGTGATCGCCCACAAGCTTTGTTTTGGCACATCCGATACTCGGGAGATTCAGTATAAGGCCAATGTGGCAGGCAAGTCCGAATCTTCTGGTATGAGCTATACCCTGTCCGTCACAAAGTATTATTTCGGGTTTTCGTTTGAGACGGTTGCACAGTTCAATGATTAAAGGAGTTTCCCTGAATGAAAGGAGTCCCGGGATATATGGGAAGGTAATTTTGGCAGAAGCCGCAAGTCTCTCGTGAACAGACAGGTCAGGAAGATGGCACAAAACCACGGCAGCAAAAAGTTTATCACTTTCTCTGGAATATGAAACATCTGCTGCCGCAACCCACTGGATTCTGTGGGGAAGCTGGCAAAGTTTGACCTGTGACGCCAGCTTTTTCTGGATGGTAATTGCATCCGCCGGAGAAACATTCCACCTGGATAGATTTTCCTCAGCCACTTCAAAATATTTGTATTCGGTTTCTTTTTTTCTCATTATCCGCACCTTGTAAATCCGCAAGATCGACACACAATGCACCCACCTTCGTGTTCTATTGCAGAACCGCATTCGGGACAGGCCCCCATCTCGGCCAGAGCAGGAGCAATTCCTGTTTTTGCGTAATTGTTGATTACTTTGGCTATTGCGTCAGAACATGAAACAACCAGTTGCCCGTTGTGCCAGACCGGCGAAGGACATCTTATTCCCATAAGTTGCTTAACAATGTATTCCACTTTTACTCCCGATCGAAGTGCCAGCGAAATCAGTCTGCTGGTGGCTTCAATTTGTGAATATGCGCATCCTCCTGCTTTTCCCATCTGGGCAAACACTTCGCATATTCCGTATTCGTCGCTGTTAATCGTAACGTATAATTTTCCGCACCCCGTGGTGATGCGTTCTGTTACTCCCACCGTCCTGTCGGGTCTCGGGCGGGGTTCAACTTGGGGATAACGGGGTTTTTTCGGGGTACTCAAGACCTGTTCAGCCCTTGATCTATCCCTGTACATTGTAATTCCCTTGCATCCCAGTTCATAGGCCAGTAGATATGCTTTCCTGACATCTTCCACTTTTGCTGCGTATGGAAAATTGATTGTTTTACTGACAGCATTGTCAGTGTATTTTTGGAAAGCTGCTTGAATTCGAATGTGCCATTCCGGGCTGATATCGTGAGCGGTAACAAAAATCTTTCTGATGTCTGCGGGGATTTCCTCGATTTCCTGAATGCTTCCTTTTTCTGAAATTTTTTTGAAGAGCTCCTGGCTGTCAAAACCTCTTTCCCTTGCCACTTTCTCGAAAAACGGGTTGACTTCCAGCAGCTTCTGACCATCCAGAACATTCCTTACGAACGAAACGGCAAATATTGGTTCTATTCCGCTTGAACACCCCGCTATGATGCTGATGGTGCCAGTGGGGGCAATAGTGGTCGTGGTGGCATTTCTCATGTGCGGTGTTTCCGGGTTGTCGTATACTGATCCGGGATAATTCGGGAAATTCCCTCTTTTTTCGCCAAGGTGGGCTGAAGCTGCCTTGGATTCGCTCTGGATAAAAGACATGATTTCCTGGGCAATTTTCTCGGCTTCTTCCGAATCATATCGCACGTTCAGTTTGATTAGCATGTCGGCGAAGCCCATCACACCAAGCCCGATCTTTCGGTTACCCTTAGTTTTTGATTCAATTTCCGGTAAGGGGTATCTGTTTATTTCAATCACATTATCCAGAAAATGAACAGCTTCCCAGATGGTTTGCTTCAGTTCCGAGAAGTCGATCACCGATTTCAGATAATCGCTGACATCGGAAAAAGCGCTGATATCCACTCCTGTTTCTTTGACCATTTTAGATAGGTTTATTGAACCAAGATTGCAGGATTCGTAAGGCAAAAGTGGTTGTTCTCCGCACGGATTGGTGGCTTCTATCTCGCCTACGTGAGGAGTCGGGTTAGTTCGGTTAATCGTGTCCAGGAATATCAGGCCGGGCTCTCCGCTTTCCCAAGCAGACTCTACGATAGTATCGAAGAGCTTCCTGGCTGAAACCCTTCGGACCTTCTCTGAAGTTCTCGGGTTTATCAGATCCCACTCCTCGTCTTTGTCTACGGCTTCCATGAAGTTATCGGTCACTGCCACCGATATGTTAAAGTTATTAAATTTCTCTGGATCTCTCTTGCAGGTTATAAATTTTTCTATATCCGGGTGGTCAACTCGCAGGATACCCATGTTTGCACCACGCCGAGTGCCGCCCTGCTTTATGGTTTCGGTGGCAACGTCAAAAACAGTCATAAATGATATCGGACCGCTTGAGATGCCCTGGGTTGAGAGCACCTGGTCATTTTCCGGCCTTATCCTTGAAAAGGAAAAACCGGTGCCACCGCCGCTCTTATGGATAATGGCGGTGTGCTTTACCGCTTCGAAAATGCTTTCAATGGAATCTTCTATTGGCAATACGAAACATGCGGAGAGTTGCC
>QMLL01000135.1 GCA_003646715.1 Deltaproteobacteria bacterium | reverse complement strand
ACATTGGATTTTTGGCAAGCTTGTGCGCGAAACAGAGCGGACCCTGGCTCTTGCGAAAAGAAAACTATTAGTGGAAGAACAAATGGATGACATAAGACTTATTTTTAGCGGTGGAGGACACTGTGACTATCCTTATAGGGATGGAGTTCTAAAGCCTTTTTCCGGATGTTTGTTCCAAACTCCTCTTTCTCCAGACATTATTGGCATGCCAACTCCTAAAGATTTGCAACTCAAAGAAAGTGAAACTAGATGGATAAAGAGACTTAGTGTTGCGTATGGTTTATCTTTCGAAAAAAGTGAACTAGCACCTTTTATACTCCCTGACAACGTTGCTACGCCCACTCCGAATGAAATATGGAGAAGAAAAGTTAAAGAGCTTACCGCTCCAACTAAGGATGAATGCTAGATCCAGCTTTACCTCGGACTCCAATCCATATCCCCCTTTCTGCTCAAGATTTCTGACAAAACAAACCCCATCACAATTTTATCAAGCTTAATCGCAAAGAAGCAACGGGGCAAGTTGCATAAATTTTTCAAATGCCAAGGAGTTGTTTCAACAAGGCGATTTATCTGCGAAAAAGTATGACTAAAACAACCACGAAACTCTTAATTCAGCTCAGTAGTTACCCATTGGCTCTTGGTAGTTTTGTATCTCATCTGCAAGCGATTCTACAATCCTGAGAACTACACCATCACAGAAAAGAGAACAAACATAGAGAAATAATTGTTTTCCATATTCAAAATTTCTTAAACTACTTTACAAGAGATGTTCAAATGTTCTAGTTATAGGTGTATGAACTATTTGAGTTTCATTTATGAGGGAAAGAATGGAAATTAAAAAGCTCAATCTTTCAGTAGTCGTACTGGCTATCGATCATAATCCCACTATCCTTCACCCGTCTTTTCTAACCAGCGAGGGAATTGTGCCCAAAGATTGGGAGCTTGCAGAACCACCCCTGTGCACGCCACCATTTTCTGTAGTAAAATTTAAAAATGGTATCAGTTTCACAGTGGAAAGCCGCAAGTTTCAGGTGGTTCAGTCGCCCGCCCCACCAGTATTAGAAAATTCGGAAATCCCAAAATTAGCAATTAGGTACGTGGAAAAGCTCCCATTTGTACGATATACTGCTGTTGGAATTAACATTGGAGTTGCAATTAAAAACTCCAACCCGGAAGACGCTTTAATTACCAAGTTTCTTAGAGCCAAGAATTGCAGCGTCAATGATCTCAAACTGAAATCCGTATCATTACGTTTTCAATACCCTCTGGGAAATTGTCGATTGAATCTTTCATGTGAACCCGGTACATTCAATGGCGGCAGCCTGAAAGGTATATTAGTGAATGGCAACTATCATACAGATTGCCCTGGTGATAATCCATTGCTAGAAGCAAAAGAGAACATTCTCAAGTTTTCCGATCGGTGTAAACATTTTGAAGGGACTGTATTACAGAAACTTTTTTAAAATGGGGGGAGTTATGGCTAGTCACATAAATACTGAATTAATTTCTTTTTCTCCTGAAATACTTGTGAGTTTTGAACAATCCGTAGACAGTATTGTAGAAGCTGGGACAATTAATCAAGACTTTAGTGAGTCTGAATTATGGGAAACTACCACAGGAGACCCAACGTATGAAGAGTATAACTACTCTCGAAAAGGAGCTGATCTTCAAAGGAAGATCTGGACGCTTTTTGTTCACGAATTAAGCCAAATTTCTTATCTTTCACCGGGAAAATGTGAGAATGAGTTCAAATCTTCAGAAACCTCAGAGAGTCTTGTCAAAGAGGAAGATACCCTCTTTGCTTTAGACATTATCTCGGCGATAAATGCAGAACCTGTTGAAGATGGTTTTTCCCATCCTGCAGAGGAACTTCTCAAGAAATCATTGGCGAGATCCCCCCAAAAAACATTCAGTTGGCTTTATAACACGGTACATTACGAACGTAATATAGGCATAGTAGCTTCGATTCTCAAGTGTCTAGGGCGAGTTAAGCCAATAGACCGCGGTGATTGGATTATTCACATTGCTAGAGCTGCATTAGAACATCATGATGTGGAGGTTAGAGATGCCGCCGTACAAATGCTAGAGCTATTGGAAATTGAGAGAGCGGTAGAACTTCTGGAACAACATATGAAAAGGGAGCAAGTAGGTTGGCTTAGAGATTATATCGAATCAGTTACACAAGACCTTAAGGAATGAATTCTGAAGAGGTAGTATGACCTATCTCGTTAGAAAGATTTCTAGAGCAAAGTGGGAACCAAGAGAAGAACTGGGAATCGATGCTATCTCTGCTGATGCGGTGACATCCGATTTGAGAACAAGTGGTAATTGCTTGTCATTATGGGAGTACACCAAGGCAGCTGATGAGAAGGAACTACGTGAAATTGCACTAGCCTTAGCCACAAACCCTGACAATGATCGTATAGACAAAATTGACCTTGCATGGATTGAGAAAGACGCCGCATTAAAAGAAAAAATAACTTTTGAGAGATCCGAAGGCAAAACAATAGCCTTTCACCTTCGAAAAAAGCACGTTGACGCTGTGCGACTTGATGTGACCAAAATCAGCATGTTAGCTAGTTTGTTCGCAAGTTCAATAAGAGAATACAATAGATTTCACCGTTTTACGAGGAATCAAGTGAAGAAAATCATCTCTGAGGCAATAGAAAATAAACAAGTGGCAATAGAAAAGCTACCAAAGAAAATTCAGGAGCAATTAACTTTAAACAAGGCATAACCTCTCGCGACTTCTTCTCAATTGATTACTTCGAAACATCAGCATGACATGAAAAACCGTTGTTGCATCGTTATCAAAGAAGGACTTATGGAAAAGTGTCTGCACTCCCAGTAAAGAACAGCACAGATACATTTCTGATACTATAGAAAAGTCTCTGGAAAAATATCTAGCCGAACTGGTTGGTAACAAAGCTCTAAAAACGCTTAAAAACCTTCCAAGTTTATCTCTCGGGGGTAAAACCGTTACAAGGGAGGAACATGTGAAGATTAGTATTGGCACCAGTTTTCCGAGACCGAATCTTCGATGCACTGGCTAGTTTTCAACGAGACTCGTCTATATCATCTCTCAATTCAATATTCCAGGTTCTCAAGCTTATCCTTGACTTCCTTTAAAAAAGCCATTGCATTCTGAAGCGTTGTCTTGGCTTTTTCAGCGGATGGAGAATATTTTGGTGCATAGTCCGAGCGTTGTCTGAGGTCAAATGCCTCATGAAGCCACCGTGAAAACTCTTTAGTAAAAATTCCCGTCTTTACATAGTCCTTATCAAAAAGTGAGATGGCCCCGCTATGTTTGGATGTTTCCTATTTGTTTGGAAGCAAGAAGAGCCAGTACAGAGTAAAACATTGCATAGTAGGATCGATTGATGGAAGCTCTAAACAAATTATTTTCATAAAGAAGCTTGGCCGCATCAAGAGATTCCTGAGCTTGCTCAAGCCTATATGAAATGAGAGCTCTTACATTTTCAGTAATCATGCGGGTATCCCTTCACGCCGTATGTTTGCCACAAGAGTGCTCTCCGACATGGGACCAATTTCAAACTCTTTTCTTTCAATTACAACAGTGGTAATCACCCGCTCCTTCTCGAAGCCCACTTTCCATGCAATATTGCGAATCATTTGATCTACACGTTCATCCACCTTTTCAAGGACAATACAAACATCGAAGTCAGAATCCCATTCAGCATTGCCCCTGGCCCTAGAACCAAAAGCCCATAATTGGGCATCATGGAAAATGGCACGAACCCGGCTCGCAAATTCCTCAAATATTTTTCTATCTTCTTGTTTCATCATATTTTTAGGTTTTTCCGCCTTTGCGATGCTCTAGCTTTGGAACAGTCGGTATCCACATTCTTCGAGAATATCATTCAAAGTCCCCATATCCTTAGCAGTAGCAATAAAAACTTCCACTGCTTCCTCAACCGCTCTTTTTGCCTCCTCGGGAGTCTTACCAGAACTCATTACATCAAGAGGCATAGTGTGCGCTATGTATTGGTCCCCTTCTTTCCATATTTGGACAGTGTACTCGATATTCATATTTTTTACCCTCCGCTAGTATTATTGCACACTTTTCAGTTTAAGTCCTGAGATTTTCTTCGAGTGAACAGAAGCAGCCCCGGCATTACATGCACATAAGAAGAGAGCTAGCACTAAAATTTCAGTAATAGGCAATCTGTTTACCTGGCTCTCTCTTTTTCTGAGTTCTCTATTCTAAGCTTCGACTTCTATGCTTATCAATCGCTTTATCCTTATTTTCAACTGGAGGAACTTTATTCCCAGGAAAAAATTAATTTTCACGGGAAAAACTGGGTCAATATGCACCGAAAACTTTCAAACACATTTTTTACCGTTTTATTTAATTATTCCCAATATTTGCCTTTCTCAGGGATAACGAATCGGACACCGCCACGAGGATCAGGAACATCACCTTTATACCGTGGAATTACATGGACGTGTAACTGACTAATAGTCTGACCTGCTGCTTCACCATCATTTAGGCCAATGTTAAACCCATCTGGCTTTGGTTCAAGTGTCGATTCCAAGTAATTAATACACCAGTCAATCCATTCGATGAGTCTTGCTTTCTCATCGCTCTTCATCTTTAAGAACCGTGACACATTTCGTTTTATGATAATAAGGGTATGCCCAGGAGAAACAGGATACTTGTCTCTAACCACCATAAACAACTCATCCTCAGCCATAATGCGTTCCTTTTCAATTATGCCAAAGGGTTTCATTTTTTTCCTCTATTAACCCAGCATGCAATATAAACCGTGGTTGATTGCCACTTGATTGTCTCTACCCTTTAACCTTTATTAACGCGTGTAAGTCTATCCCAAAATTCCCTGGGTGAAATGATCTCCATGGTACCCAGCTGTCTCAATGCCAACAGTTCTTTGTCTCCGGTAATAAAGAAATCAACTCCAGCATTTAGAGCTGCTGATAAAATAACAACGTCGTCTCTGTCACGGATATCTATTTCCGCAAGTGGAGAGGAATCAGAAAGCAAGGGGTCTCGTTCTATTATCTCTATAAACTCGGTGACAAATTCATCTGGTACACCAAGTTTGTAAGTCAGAACCCTCTTAATCTCGCTAAGAAGGGAGCGGGAAATCACCAACTGATGGGAGAGAATAACTTCTCTGAATACATCCGCACAGAGCCCTCTTGTAGCTACCGCGCTTATCAGTACGTTTGTATCAAGGAAAATCTTCATGAAACCCGGGAAAAAATATCATCATCCGTTAACAGTCCGCGAGCCTCGGCAAAAGGCATTATTCTCTTTCTCAACTCTTCAAACTGATCCAAGCGCAGTTGCCTGCGAAGAGCTTCTCGTGCAATTTCACTCCTGTTTTTCCCGGATCGCTTGCTGACTTTCGTCAACAATTCGTCTAACTCTTTATCTAACCGGATTGTTAGTGTTGCATTCTTCATGTTTTACATTGTACGACATTATTTAAAAAAGGCAAGACTTTTGCCGGGAAGATGTTGTTCTCTTCAGACTTTACAATAGGATTGAGGATGACGAACAATCGGATCTTCCTTAAGACAACCATATGTTT
>QMLL01000134.1 GCA_003646715.1 Deltaproteobacteria bacterium | reverse complement strand
TGCGTTACAAGAATTATATCCGCTTTGGGCTCACTTCTTTTAAGCTCATAAGGGTCAAAATAAATAACGGGACCGCCATCATATAAAAAGCAGTCATGTCCCAACCAGTGCAGATGTTTCAAAATACTCTCCATGGCACACCTCCTTCTCCTAAGATAGATTCCCCAATGGATCCATCTTCGTGCAGGCAGCGCTTTCCGGATCGTTCAATACATCCAGGACTGACACAAGCGATAGGGAAACAGACTTTTTGAGATGAAGCAGGTTCTTGTGCTGATATGCCAGACAGGCGTAAAGAATCATAGATGAGACGCTCTTTTTCTCCCGCACCTTTCCTCCAAGAGTTCTCGCATACAATATCTTCTTTGTCCAGAAAACCGGGAATTTTACATTTGTTAAAGAACACAGGGTACGATCTACTTCCGTGAACGAATGGCTAAATACCTCTTTCGCTAGAAGCCTGTATTCGTAGGCCAGGACTCTGTCGAATTGCCATTCCCAGAAACAGTGCTGCCATTTTTTACTTTTGGAATCGAGGGACATAAAATACGGAAGGCAGATGTTGTGAGCAACAGTATCCGCTGCAAGGTGAGACAAAAATCCGTAAGCGTAGGCTCTGCCCTTGTCGTCTTTGCTAATTTCGAGCAATCTTTGACCAATCACCCACGTATGACATTTTTGTTTTGTACTTTTTCCGGTCTTTCCAAAGAAAATATCCGCACTCAGACATCCATACAGGTAATGCAACGGATTGTTTTCCAGTACCACTGCAGCAGCTGGAATCAGGTCTTTTGCAAACTTGAGCGCAGAGGTTCCAATGTACACATGCATCCCGGGGCCCCACGCGTACGATACGCTGGGGATTGTCAGTTCAATCAAAACCAAAATCAGCACGACAGCAACGATCATCATATGCTTTTTCCCTCGATTTCTTTCTACAGTTTAAACTTCTTCTTTCTTAAAAGCACGTATAAAGCTCCAGTTCCACCATCACACGGGCGGGCAGAGCTGAATGCTAAAACCATTTTACCGATTTCTCCTTTGCATAGCCAGGTTTTTATGTAGCTCTTAATCACAGGTTCTTTGTTATCAGAATGAAGACCCCTACCATGGACAATCAACACACATCGATAACCTTTCCTGGCAGAGTCATGCAAAAATCGGGCTACCTTTTCTCTTGCCTCGGTTTTATTCAGGCCATGCAGATCTACAAAATCCTGGTACGAAAAATCGCCGTTACGAAGTTTGCTCAAAATTATAGGATTTAATCCAGCTACTCCACCTTCGACATATTCATCTGAAAACGTGAGGTCAAATTTGCCATATCCTGCCACAAGTTCCGCTAGTTTTGCTAGAGCCTCCGCATCTTCTTCCTGCACGAAAAATCTTGGCGGTTTGGGGCACGAAGATTCAAAAAAGCGGCGTTTTCTTCTGTTCTTCAGCGGAATAACGTCTTTCATCTCTTCTCTAAAGATCGCATCTTCATTGTCCAAGCCGCTTTTCAGCATGGCCACATCTGAGCTTTCCCGCTTGGCTTCGCTTTTGGCTTTCGCTGCCTTCGCAATTTTTCTGTCAAGATCTTTGAAGGGCGAATAAAAGAGGGGTCTATCCGAAGAAGGATCAATCCTTCTTTTAGTTGAGCCGGGGGCTTTCTTTGTCATCGTCCCCCTCCATCTGTTATATTAGCGGTGAAACAAACTTTTTTCTTTTATAGCACAGAACTTTATGTTAGGAAAGTTTTCATGAAACCGCCAGTAGTAATAGATAACGAGAGAAAGCTAGAAAAACTTGTCAATAAGCTAAAAAAGGAGACCTTGCTCGGAGTAGATACCGAATCGGACAGCTACTACTCTTACCAGGACAGGATTTGCATTATCCAGATATCTACCCAGGAAGAAGATTATATAGTTGATAATATTGCATCAAAAAATATTGAAGCGCTAAGAACCATCTTTGAAAATAGAAAGATAGAAAAGATTTTTCATGATTGCACCAACGACATAGCAGGATTGAAAGCAGACTTCGGGTTCCATTGCAAGAACATCTTTGATACCGCTATTGCCTGGAGGATGATTTCCGGAGAACACCGTGGATTAGCTTTTTTATTAGAGATGCATTTCGGATTCTATCACAATAAAAAGTTTCAGAAATGGGACTGGAGAAGAAGACCCCTGCAGCAGGAACAGCTTGAATATGCAAGGATTGATACGCACTTTTTAATACCGCTCAGAAATATGTTATATTCTGAGCTAGAATCCAAAGGACTTCTTCAAAAGTTTAAAGGATCGGTTAAAAATCTTGAAAACCTTGAAAAAACCCCTAAAAGGTTCAATCCCAATGGTTACTGGCGTCTAAAAGGTGCGCAGAATCTTGACCCCAAAAGCCTTGATGTCTTAAAAGCACTTTATAGATACAGAGAAAGAACGGCTGAAAGATTGAATAAAGCTGCTTTTAGAATTATAAATGGAGAAACGATGATCAGACTGGCTAGAAAGAAGCCAAAAACCCTTCAGGAAATAAAAAACTTGAAAGGCTTGCCCAGGCACATGAAAAAGCAGGGTGCAAAGGACTTGTTAAATATCATAAAAAAGGCAACATCAGAGCATAATTGATCTTTGGCACGACTCTGAACACCAGAAAATGAGAAACAGATGGGATTTTTTGATTGTATTCACAAAATAGCCGAAGAACGAATCAAAGAGGCACTGGACAGAGGAGAATTTGACAATCTCCCGGGGGCAGGCAAGCCGATAAAATTCGACGACAAGCACCAAGTACCCGAAGAACTGCGATTAGCCTACAAGATACTTAAGAACGCATCGTGCCTTCCTCCTGAGATAGAACTAAAAAAAGAAATACAAACGGTAGAAGAGCTACTGGAAGGTATAGAAGACGAACAGGAAAAATACAGACAGATCAAAAAACTTAACGTCCTTATACTGAAGCTCAACATGGCTCGTTCCGTACCCGTAAATATGGAGGAGCACCAGGTTTATTACGAAAAAATTGTGGATAAAATCACGGTAAAAAAGAAAAAGAAGTAGTTCTTTCCAGACGTTTTTCTTTCTACCCGATGCCAGCCGTCCTTTCATATTTTTTCAGGTACTTCCGTTCGGCTTCGCGATCCCCCAGCACTCTGTAACAGCATGCCATGTAATAAAGACTTTCTCTGTTTTCCTTGCAACGAGCCAGGCAGCTCAAAGCTTCTACAAATTGTTGAAGATTCATGTAGCTTACCGCCAGACACAGATTCAGCCTGTCGTTTTGCGGGAATTGGTTTATCCCCTCTTTCAAAATTTTCACCGAATCCTCGAATTTTCTTTTCTTTTGAAATATCATACCGAGTCCTAAATAGGCCCTCGGATTGGGGTAATAATTGAGAGATCTCTCGAAGAGCTTTTGTGCCACATCGTCAGAATTAGGTATCAATTTATTTTGAGCATAATCGCCGTGACTGAACGTTAAGCCTAGCCTGGAGAGGAAATCCGCATGAAATCGGTAAAACTCTTTATCATCAACCAGTTCGATTGCTTCCGCGAATTGTGGCAAATTGCCAAAAAATTCTTTCCGCAATTTTTCTCCGAAGGAAAGCACCATTTCTTTGGTTAACGCAGGGTCTGTTTCAAAATACATAATATCTTCTATCTTCTTGAGCCAGATCTCGTCACTTACATTCAGCCTCTTTTTAAAATCTTCGTATAATTCCGTGCCTGGAAAAATATCGAGGATATAGAATATGACACTCAGTGGCTTGATCTTTTTTATAAGCTCAACACTTTCGTTAATCGTTTCCCAGGATTCTCCAGGAGAACCGTAAATAAAATAAGCTCGCGGCATAATCCCGTATCGCACTGTGCTTCGAAAAGCCTTTACAATATCTTTTGTTCTTATCCTTTTCTTTAGCACTTTCCGGATCTTTTCAGAGCCGCTTTCCACACCGTAGCTTATTTGAATGCACCCTGCCCTTCTGAGTTTCCTCAATATATCGTCATCGACGTAGTTCACCCTCGAAATTGCTACCCAATTAATATCCATGCCTTTTTCTTCAATTAGCTCGCAAATGCGAATGACACGCTTTTTATCAATGGTAAAAGTATCATCTGAAACATAGAAAAAGTTGATCCCTCTTCTGTACTGAAGCTCGAGCTCCTTAACGAAATATTCCGGTGAGTGGAAGCGAACCTTGCGATTCCAGAACCCTGGGGACCCACAAAACGTACAGTTCCAGGGACAACCACGGGTTGAAGAAAGATGTTGGAAGGCAAAATACCTGGAAGGATGCGGCAATTCATCCAGATTCTCAATAAACTTGCGTCTCTCCGTTCTGTGTGGAACGCCATCCTTACGAAACGCAATACCAGCTATTTTGGACTGGGGTTTATCCAGATCACCAGACAATTTCTCCACAAGTTCCAGGAAAGGATACTCCCCTTCCCCCAGCACAACGTAATCAACAACAGGGAAATTCTTAAGGAAGTGTTCCCACAGAAATGTGGCCCCGATTCCTCCAAAAACTACCTTTGTTTCCGGGTTGATTTTTTTTGCAATTTGAGCAATTTCAATTGCACCCCACCTGTTTGCATGGAGAACTGAAAATCCAACTATATCCGGCTTTTTCTCCGAAAACGTTTTTTCGATTATTCCCGGACTCTCGTTTACGTTATACCAGTTCAATATTTCAACATCGAAGCCATGTTCTTTCAGAACAGCACCAACATAATACAGCCCTATCGGCACAACACTTATGTCATCTTCCTGCAACCTTTTTTCAAGACAATATGGATTAACAAGTAAAATTCTCATGGCATACGTCCCACACCAAGCACTTTTGGTTAATAAACACTGACGACCCGAACTTATCAAATATTCTTTTGAGTTTCGAGAAGATTTTTCCCGCTATGGTAAGATTTCCATGATGGTTTCAAACCTTTTCGAGTATAAGACTATTGACATACAAATATTCTTTCTTTAAACACTGAGACACTCTAAGATATTTTAGGGAACCTCTGATAAATACAAGGAATTGCTCGGTTGGGAGAAAATGAGCGTAAAGCAGAAGCATATTACCTCTCTCGTCATTCCGGCCGAAGCGAAGCGGAGAGCCGGAATCTAGAGATCCTTGTCTGGATGCCGGATCAATGCCTGTCTCTGACTTGATCAGGGATCCGGCATGACCGACTTGGAATACTAGTCTAATTAATCAGAGATTCCTTAATAAACAAAAAATAAACTTTATTAGGTTGAGGTTTTTTCGAACAGGAGTTTCCAATATGAAAAGTGACGCTGGCAAAGACAAATCAGCAAGCCAGACTAACAAAGAACCAGGTTCCAAGTCGAGCAGGGATTTTATACGAGCTATAATCGATGAAGATCTGAAAACCAACAAGTACGGTGGAAGAGTTCATACAAGATTCCCTCCGGAGCCTAATGGTTATCTCCACATTGGGCATGCAAAGTCAATTTGCCTCAATTTTGGGATAGCAGAAGAATACAACGGTCTTTGTAACCTCAGGTTTGATGATACCAATCCCAGCAAAGAAGACATAGAATATGTGAACTCGATAATCGAAGACGTACACTGGCTCGGGTATGACTGGGGAGACAGGCT
>QMLL01000133.1 GCA_003646715.1 Deltaproteobacteria bacterium | reverse complement strand
CTGGCAAATCTCACGCCGCATCCATTGTATGTGTGGTTCAATTATTCGCATCCTCCTATTGTTGAAAGGATCAGAACGCTTGAAGCCTCCAATGAGTAGGGGATAAACAACTTCTTTTCATGAAAATATTTCGCTTACTTACGGAATTTCTCTTGCATAGAAGCAAGGAGTATGTTAGTTACCTTTGATTTGAGTTATTACACACGTTTCCGGTTTCTTTTTGGTGCCTGTCCGGGGTCGGGCGGGTTCATGGAAACGGAGGAAAAAACCAAAATTAAGGAGGAACATTTATGGCAATTATCACTATGAAGCAACTGCTGGAAGCTGGCGTTCATTTCGGGCATCAGACAAGACGCTGGAATCCGAAAATGAAACCGTTTATTTTCGGGGCTCGAAATGGAATCTACATTATCGACCTGCAACAGACGGTTAAGAGGTTCATCACAGCGTATAACTTTATCATCGACGTTGTGGCTTCAGGAGAATCTGTTCTCTTTGTTGGCACCAAGAAGCAGGCTCAAGAAACAATACGAGAAGAAAGTACTCGTTGCGGAATGTATTTTGTAAACCATCGCTGGCTCGGTGGCATGTTGACCAATTTCAAAACCATCAAGAAGAGTATTGATAAGCTCAAAGAACTGGAAGCGATGATGGAAGACGGGAGCATTCAGAGATTTCCCAAAAAAGAAATACTCAGAATGCAGCGAATAAAACAAAAGCTGGAACGTAACCTCGGTGGAATCAAAGACATGGAACGGTTGCCGGGAGCTCTCTGGGTGGTAGACCCCAGGCGTGAAAAGATTGCCGTTCATGAAGCCAACAAGCTAAAAATACCCGTTGTGGCCATCGTCGATACCAACTGCGATCCTGATCCGATTGATTACATTATTCCGGGAAATGACGATGCCATAAGAGCTATCAGGCTTCTTACCTCAAAAATAGCAGATGCCTGCCTGCAGGGTAAGGCCAAGTATGAAGAAAAAATGCAGGCAGAAATGGATAAAGAACATGAAATGGAAGAAGAGGTTCCGGCCGGCGAACTGCTGATTAAGGAAGAAGGAGCACCGGCAGTTGAGATAATAAATCCGATCAAAGAATCGGAAGTTCCGGCTGAAGAAGAAGCTGCGAAGGAACCCGAAGTAACGGAAGCTCAACCCGTGAAAAGTCAACCTGAAACAACTCAAGCTGCTGAAAGCGAAGCATAGTACAGTTAGCGGGTTTACGCGGTTGCGTTGTAAAAGGCACGAAACAAAAATCTAAGAGGAGGTAGGAACGTTGGAAATCACTGCTGCTATGGTGAAAGAACTGAGAGATAAGACTAACGCCGGTATGATGGATTGTAAGAAGGCACTTCAGGAAACCGGTGGCGATATAAAGAAGGCTATTGATTACCTGCGTCAGAAGGGGCTGGCTGTGGCTCAGAAGAGAGCCGGTCGAACCACATCCGAGGGCATGGTACAATCCTATATCCACGCCGGGGGGCGCATTGGTGTGCTGGTTGAGGTCAACTGTGAAACAGACTTTACTGCAAAAAGTGAAGCTTTTCAGGAATTCGTAAAGAATCTTGCAATGCACATTGCCGCCACCAATCCCCTCGGAATTACCAGGGAAGACGTGCCTGAAGAGGTTGTGGAAAGAGAAAGAGAGATTTACAAGAAGCAGGCCCTGGATTCCGGTAAGCCCGAGCACATTGTGGAAAAGATCGTGACGGGAAAGATGGAAAAATTTTACAAGGAAAGTTGCCTGCTGGAACAGGCATACGTGAAAGACCCTGACATAACAGTACAAGATTACCTTAATGAACTAATTGGTAAAACCGGTGAAAACATAATCATCCGACGATATACAAGGTACCAATTAGGAGAGGATATTGAGCAATAGTGACACAGTTAACACAGGGGCAGCTGTTTACAAAAGGGTACTATTAAAGCTGAGTGGCGAAGCCCTAATGGGCTCAAGTTCGTTTGGTATTGATCTCAATGCGATTGAAGGCATTGCCGACGAGCTTGTCGAGGGCCAGAAGCTTGGTGTGCAGATAGCCCTGGTAATTGGGGGAGGAAATATATTCAGGGGAGTTTCCATTGCATCCAAGGGAATGGAACGAGCATCAGCCGATTATATGGGGATGCTCGCTACGGTCATCAACGCACTGGCCCTGCAGGACGCTATTGAAAAGAAGGGTCTTGCTACCAGGGTTCTTTCTGCAATCACCATGAGGGAAGTGGCCGAACCATACATACGGAGGCGTGCCCTGAGGCATCTGGAGAAGGGCAGGTTGGTAATTTTTGCCGCAGGTACAGGTAATCCTTATTTCAGCACTGACACTGCGGCAGCATTGCGTGCCATGGAGATAGGTGCAGAAATCCTATTGAAAGCTACCAAGGTTGACGGGGTTTATGACGGAGACCCCATGAAAGATTCCTTGGCCAGAAGATATGAAAAGGTTACCTACGGCACTATTCTGGAAAAACATCTCGGTGTTATGGATTCAACGGCTATTTCTCTCGCCAGGGATAATAATTTGCCAATTGTCGTATTTAATCTTTTCCAAAAGGGAAATATCAAGAGGGTACTGTGTGGTGAACCCATAGGAACTAGGGTGGAGGGAGATTAGCTATGGTTAATGAGGTGATGACAGAAACCAAAGATAAAATGAAAAAAAGTGTTGAAGTTCTCAAGAAATCATACCAGAGAGTGAGAACAGGTCGGGCTTCTCTTTCTCTTCTGGATGGTGTACGTGTGAAATACTATGGCACCCCTACACCACTGAAACAGGTTGCCTCGTTAACTATACCGGATCCCAAAACAATCATGATTCAACCCTGGGATCCTTCAGTGCTAGGAGAAATAGAAAAGGCTATCTTGAAATCGGAACTCGGTTTGACCCCTGCCAACGATGGCAAGGTCATCAGGATAAATATTCCGCCGCTTACGGAAGAGAGACGTAAAGAACTGGTGAAGCTGGTGAGAAAAATGGCGGAGGAAAGCCGGGTTGCCATCAGGAATATCAGGCGAGAAGCCAATGAAATGCTCAAAGAACTGAAGAAAGAAAAAGAAATTTCGGAAGATGAGATGCATCGGGCTCAGAACGAGGTCCAAAAGATTACGGATAAGTTCATAGAGCAGATAGACGAGATATGTGAAGAAAAAGAGAAAGAAATAATGGAAATATAAAACTGATAAGGGATATATAGCACTCGTTCCTTGAAGAATTAAGTCATATGGACCCATTAGATCAAATTGATCTTAATAAGCTCCCGCGTCACATTGCCATCATAATGGATGGCAATGGCCGATGGGCTCGCAGGCGTTTAATGAATCGTATCCACGGGCACAGGGAGGGTGCGAAATCAGTACGAGCAGTAGTAACAACTTGTCGTAAACTCAACATTCCGTATCTCACCCTCTATGCCTTTTCCAAAGAAAACTGGAGAAGACCGGCTCAGGAAATAAATGCACTGTGGGATCTGCTCCTGGAATACATAGACAGTCAGTTGCCCGAAATGCTGGAAAAAGGTATCAGGCTTAACACCATTGGGGATGAGGAGGGGCTGCCGGAGCGAGTTATCAAGGCTCTGGATTTTGCAAAAGAAAAAACGAGCAAAAACAAAGATATGGTTGTTAACCTTGCCATCAATTATGGAGGCAGACAGGAAATCATTGCCGGCATAAAGAAGCTTGTACAGGAGGTTATGAATAATCAGGTAAACCCCGACGATATAAACATGGAACTTTTCTCAGGTTATCTGTTTACCGGCAGACAACCGGATCCCGATCTGCTGATAAGAACCAGCGGCGAGTTCAGGATAAGTAACTTTTTGCTGTGGCAACTCGCCTACACGGAAATATACGTGACGCCAGTGCTCTGGCCTGATTTTCGCGAAAAAGAACTAATTGAGGCAATAAAAGATTATCAGAGGAGAGAACGTAGATTCGGGCGGACCAGTGATCAACTTCATACTCACCAGGCTGAGATTCCTGCCAGTTGATTCTTATGACCAGCGAAATTCACAAAAAACAGGTTGACCGTGAACACCTTCTCAGGTGGATTACATCAATTGTCCTGGCACCGCTACTAATCTTTGTGATAGGGGTAGCCAGTAAAATCTGGCTTATGCTTTTTGTAGTGGTTGCCACAGTAATAGCCAGCTGGGAATTGCATCGTATTCTGTTCCAGGATGAAAGCTCCAAATACCATCTTGATCCATTTGTTTTTTTCTCGCTCCTGGTGCCAGGTTTCGCGTATTACTATGGAATTCGGGGATTATTGGGGGGCATGTTACTAAACATACTGGCCTGCTTTTCCGAAGGCGTATCAATTTACGGTAAGAACGACAAAGCTTTAGAAAAGCTTGTTTTCCGAATATTTCATGTTATTTATATCCCTTACTGCCTAGCTCATATCATTTTACTGGATAGGGTGTGGATATTTTTTGTTCTGGTGGTTATTTTTGCCGGAGACTCAGGAGCATTCTATGCAGGCAGAAAATTTGGGAAAAGAAAACTATGTCCTGCTGTTAGCCCCGGCAAAACGGTGGAAGGAGCTATCGGGGGATTTTTGGCAAGCTTGATCCTGGGGCTGGCTTTTGGAATTATATTTATCGGCGGCAAGACCCCTTTTGAGTTTGTTCTTATCGCGGCAATATTAAACATAATAGGTCAGTTAGGCGACCTTGGAGAATCTCTTATTAAACGATCCAGAGTCGTTAAGGATTCAAGTAATATACTTCCGGGACATGGCGGCCTGCTGGATCGACTGGACAGTTTACTGTTCGCCTTTCCGGCCCTGTACTACTTACTCTGATACTGAAATCGGTGACCAATGAAAAATTTAACCATTTTGGGATCAACAGGATCAATCGGGAAAAATACCCTGGAAATTGTTAGACAGTTTCCTGATAGATTTCGCGTGATAGCACTCGGTGCTGGGAAAAACCTGGAACCACTTAAAAGTCAGATTGATGAATTCCGGCCCACCGCTGTGTCTGTTCTTAACGAGGAGGTAGCAAGGGAACTAGGAAAATTGATTGAGACTACCGCTGATCTTGAAATTTACTGGGGCGAAGAGGGCTACAAAAAGATTTCAAGCGTTCCAGATGTGGACATGGTAGTATCTGCAATTGTGGGTGGTGCCGGTTTTGTTCCCACAGTCGCCGCCATTGAAGCCGGGAAAGATATTGCGCTTGCCAATAAAGAAACACTTGTAATGGGCGGTGAAATAGTAACACGATTGGTTAAGGAAAAAGGCGTACAATTGCTCCCCGTGGATAGTGAACACAGCGCAATTTTTCAGTGTCTTCAGGGAAACAGGAGAGATGATGTTAGGAAAATATTGTTAACCGCTTCCGGAGGCCCTTTCAGGAAGTATTCAAAAGAAGAAATGAATGGTGTTACTCCGGACGACGCGCTCAACCATCCCACATGGGCAATGGGTTCCAAAATCACTATCGACTCATCAACTCTTATGAACAAAGGTCTTGAGGTTATCGAAGCTCACTGGCTTTTTGATGTTGAGCCAGAGAGAATTCAAATCCATATTCATCCTGAGAGCATAATCCATTCAATGGTTGAATACATAGACGGATCGGTTATTGCTCAACTTGGCATACCGGATATGAAAACTCCAATTGCAT
>QMLL01000132.1 GCA_003646715.1 Deltaproteobacteria bacterium | reverse complement strand
TTTGAAATCAATACAACACCGGGTCTTGATGCAATCTTCGCATATCTTTCGGTCTTATCCTTTTCTTTACCTATGAGAAGGGTCTCACTCTTATCTTTCTGAACGGCCAGTACCACCTGTATGAAAGGTTCTTTAAGCCCGTATTCTTCCAGCTTAGCATCTGTTTCCTGCACAAATTTTCTTGCGCGGAGCCAGGTCAAAGAATCCAGAAGGCTATCGACTTTTTCGGTCTTGATGGGAACATTTGGGGCATCGGGGGACTCCCACTTGTCGTCTTTTTTCTTTATCACCTTGATTATGGTGTTGTTTCGGGCTACTTCGATCCTGTCAACTTTATCCCGGTTCAGGGTAAAGAGACGTTTGTCCCTCAGATCAAAAAGCTTTTTGTTCAACGATGATTGCTGAAAAGAGGCAATCATGTAGATTTCGCTTTTGTCGTCCAGGGAGGCATAGTATGTGTCTCCGGTGGGGTTCTTGTCCCCTATTTTGAAAGTTCGCCATTTATCACCGACCTTGAATTCTATGGAAACAGATGGTTTATCAAGGCCGAATTTGGAAAATTCCTTTTTGTCGATGTTAAGTTTCTTTTGAGCAGAGATATTCACAAGGCCGTTCAAGAAATTATCCAGTGCAAATTTATCCACGTCTGTTTTAACAGGTTCATTGATTGTCCACTTGTCGTTCTTTTTTGTCAGATATATCGTCTTTTCACCTCTGTGAATTATTTTGAGGCCGTCAATCTGGTCTTTTTTGATATCAAGTATTTTCTTCGACTCAATTTCTTTTTCTTTAGCCTTTTCTTTGTGAGCAGTTTCAATGAAATAGTAACCTGCTAAGGCCACGAGGATTACGAGATAGACGACTATCTGTTTCCATTTCATTTTTGCTTTCTCCGTACCCTAAATACTGCCAGACCACACAGTACTACAAATAAAGGAACCAGAACCAATGGAATCAGGAAAACCATCCTGCTTTGTGTGGATGTAAGGATAAGTGGTTTTCCCTTTTTGGTTGGTCTTTCAATTGTAATCAGGTTTTCTTCCTGAGCCAGGTAGTTGATGACGTTAAGGTAGAAATCACCGTTACCGGAAAGCCCAAAATAAGTATTATTGGCAAAGTCAGTATCGCCGAAAACTACAAGTTGTCCTTTTTATCTGACTTGTTGTCTTCTTTTTTGTTTTTGTTTCCGGTGTCATCTTTCTTTTCGGTCTTTTTCTCAGGAGTAATTTCAGACATCATCACTAGACAGACGGGACCCTGTCGATCCTGGTTGGGGTCAAAGGAAGCGGTATTCTTTTCTTTGAGGGTTTTCGTATCTGTTTCGGCCCATGCACCGGATGATGTTAAGGCTATCAACATTACGTTGATCCCGGGTTTTGTCTTTTCTACCTTGGTCAATGACCTGCTTTCCGGGAAAAACGTTGCTATGTTGAAGTTCTCGGTAATCTTATGCCTTGTATACTTTGTAATTACCGGCATCAAGTAGCTTCCGCCGAATACCCTGCTCAATTTGTCAATTACAATGTCATTTTTTATTCCGATCCCGTAATCCTTGAGGAAATTTTTCAATCCTCCATCATAGAATGGATCCAGCATGACAATAAGTTTACCACCACTATCAAGGTATTTGCGGAGTGTTTCTATTTCCGGTTTCATGAGAGCTTTCTTGGGGCCGTTTATTATTACGACAGAAGCGTCGTCGGGGATTTTTTCCGTATGCAGAAGATCAAGGGTTTTTACCTCATAATTCTCCTTTTCCAGCTCTCTTCTGATCATGGAATAGCCATTTTTATCGAAATCATTGATGCTAGCTTCTCCGTGCCCGGTAACAAAATAAATAACCTTCTTCTTTGTCTGGATCAGTTTCATCAGAGCGTTGGTGAGGTTTTCTTCGTTCAAAAGGGTTATGGTTTGCTTTCTTCCGGCACCTTCCACCACAACAGTGCCATAAGTTTTTACGTCGTAATTTTTTGCGATTTCGGGGTGTCTGTCGGGATCTATAAACTCGTACTTGAGATTGGGGCAATAATACTTGTAAGTATCAAGCAGATCCTGAGCCTTTATCCTGTCTCTGGTTGCTTCCTGGTAAAAGGCTTTAATTGTAATGGGTATCTTGATGCTTTTCAGTATCTTTTGAGTCTGGTCTGTGAGGGTAAATTCCTTGGATTCGGTCAGATCAACCCTCCATGGATGATTTTGTACTATAAGAACCACGAACACCAGAATAGCGGTGAAAATAACGGTTCGCAATGCAGTGTTTGAGCCGTATTTAAATGTTCGAGAATGAAATAATTTTTTCTTGCCTTCCACTTCTGCCTCCGAATATAAATTTTATCCTCGCCATCTTTGAGATTCGAGAAAACGCAAGGTTAGAAAAAGGAAAAAAGTGGAAAAAACCACGTAATATACTACGTCTCTGATATCTATTACTCCCTTGGCGAAGTTTTCGAAGTGATTGATTATGGATATGTAATTTATGAACCTTGCCATTTGAGGTCCGGTAAAAGCCTTTGACCAGCCGATAACCCAGAATAGGAGCAGCGCTCCAAAGGCGATCACTGCAGCGATTATCTGGTTTTCTGTTAAGCTTGATGCGAGAATGCCCAGTGAAATGAAAGCAGCAGCAAGTAAAAACAAGCCAAGATAACCGGCTCCCACTATCTGCCATCTTAGTGGGGTTAGCGTTCCGAAATATATCAAGGAGGGCAAAGTACCAAGAATGATAATGAACAGCACTGATAACGTGGCGAGGAACTTGCCCAGAAGTACCCCGGTGTCAGAAAGGGGATACGTAAACAATAATTCACTGGTGTTGGTTTTACGTTCTTCCGCCAGTACCCTCATGGTCAGGAGCGGACATACAAGAAGCATGATAACGCTGATATCCATAAAAAATGGTCTCAGTACCATTTCGGTCGGATTAAGCTGTTCCCTCCACATGGGATTTTGCATCCCCTGGAAACTCAAAATATTGTAGTAAGAAACCGCGCTAAAAAAGAAATAGCCTGCAATAATAAGAAAAATCAGCGCGACCACATAGAACGTGGGGGATGCAAAGAAACTGTACAATTCTTTGCGATAAACTGGTTTAAATCCCGCCATTAAGATGCCTCCTCTTCTTTTGTAACGAGTTCCAAGAAGATATCTTCAAGACTGAAGTCGTGCAGTTTTATTTCCAGCAAATCCCAGTTATTTTCGATGACGGTTCTTGATATTTGGGGTCTCAGGTCCTTTGTTTGATCCGTCTCTACAATCAGTGTCCCGTTGTGATCTTCCCTGTTTACCTTTAAAACTCCAGGAATATTGTTGAGCCTTTCAATTATTGAGTCGATGGGCTGGGAATCACTCTTGACCTGAAGAACGATTTTTGTTGATTTCTGAAGCTGTGAGGTCAGATTGGCAGGTGTTTCGGTGGCTATGACCTTACCCTTATTGATGATAATTACTTTTTGACATACCTGGCTTACCTCCGGAAGTATATGACTGCTAAGAATTATTGTCTTCTCTTCTCCCAGATCTTTTATAAGCTGCCTTATTTCTATTATCTGGGAAGGATCCAGCCCGATTGTGGGTTCGTCGAATATGAGAATGGGTGGATCGTTAATCAACGCCTGAGCTATGCCCACGCGCTGCCTGTATCCTTTAGAGAGGTGACCTATGATTCTGTTGGTCACTTTTGATAGTCCGCAGGTATCTGCTACCCTTTCAATTTCTTTTTGCCTTTTTTTGGGTTCAACTCCTTTTGATTCCGCCACGAATCTCAAAAATCTTCTCACTGTCATTTCCCTGTAAAGGGGAACGCTTTCAGGAAGGTAGCCGAGTCTTTTTCTAACGGCCAGGGAATCTTCGAAGCAGTCTATCCCGTCTACTTTTACTCTGCCCTCACTGGGCGGCATATAGCAGGTGATGATTTTAAGAGTGGTTGTTTTGCCGGCGCCGTTAGGCCCCAAAAAACCGACAATTTCACCCTTTTCCACGGTAAATGAAACATCTTTTATGGCCACCAAAGACCCGTATCGCTTTGTGATAGATTCAACTTCGATCATGATTCATCCCTCAACTTCTGGTCTATCAATACAAAGAGGGGAGGATACTCCACCCCTCGTTGCTACAAGCCCTTTTTCCACCTGCTTTTGGTTAGTTATACCACTAACGTTATATTTCGTTGCTCTTTAATCGTTTTTGTTCCAACTGAAGAACCACAATACTGGCACAGGTATTCGTGAAGCTCGCCGTCCGGGAGAATAAGCAGTAATCTGGAACGAACCGGAGTTGCTTCCTTGCACTTTGTACAGTAAAGCATGGTGGCATTGAACTGGTCAAACTGACCTTCCGGCTCTTGATCCCAGTAATTTCCGTTGAAGTTTGGTCTCATATTTGACTCCTTTATCCTTCAAACGGAATTAACCTGCTGCCCTTCTTTTTTGCCGTTCGCCTTTTTTCTTTTTGGAAAATACTGACCAGATGGAAGAATCTTTCTTCGATTTGGTTGCTTCAATTTCAGCAAATTCTTTCAAAAGTTCTTTCTGGCGCCTGGTCAGATTAGTGGGAGTTTTAACAAGAATCTCCACAATGAGATCCCCTCTTCCATAACCGTGCAGATGAGGGATCCCTTCACCCCGGAAAAGGTAAGTATCTCCCGATTGGGTCCCAGGCTTTATTTCTAGAGTCCTGTTTCCGTTAAGGGTTGGTATCTCTATTGAATCCCCGAGGGCAGCCTGTACAAATGATACGGGGACACGGCAGTAGAGGTTGTCTCCCTCTCTTTCAAGAAATTCGTGAGGTTCAACCAGAATGCGTACATAAAGGTCACCGCTTGGTCCACCCCGGTAACCTGCTTCGCCTTTGCCTTTTAATCGAAGCCTTGTGCCGGTATCCACTCCTGCGGGAATCTTAATGTTGACTTTTCTGAAACGCTGAAGTCTTCCTTCTCCTCCACACTCCTTGCACGGAGAAGTTATAATCTTTCCCGAACCCTTACATCTGTTACAGGTGGTACTTATTCTGAAAAATCCCTGTGTCTGGAAAATCTGGCCGTGCCCTCGGCAGGTGGGGCATATTTCTTCCCTGCTGCCGGGTTCAAGTCCTGTACCTCCGCAGGAATCGCATTCAACAAGAGTTGGTATTTCAACAGTTTTTTCTGTTCCGAAAGCAGCTTCTTCAAAGGTTATTTTTAAATCGTAGGCGAGATCGTGCCCCGGCTGCCCTCTTTCGCTTCTTCTCCTGCCGCTTCCGAAGCCGAAAGAAAAAAAGTCTTCAAAAATGTCGCTAAAGCTTGAAAAGATGTCTTCAAATCCCTGAAAACCGCTAAATCCAGTGCCCTGAAGACCGGCGTGTCCGAACTGATCGTAAAGTCTTCTCTTTTCAGGATCGCGGAGTACCTCATACGCTTCCGCAGCTTCTTTAAATTTCTCTTCTGCTTCTTTGTCTCCGGGATTCCTGTCTGGATGGTATTTCAGTGCAAGCTTTCGATATGCTTTCTTTATCTCGTCCTCTGTGGCGTTTCTGGAAACTCCCAGGACTTCGTAGTAGTCTCGCTTTTCCATTTATGTCCCTATTTCAACTGTCTTTCGGGTGGTATTTTCGAAAGTTGCTCGAAAATTTTCTAATCACGACTCGAACTGTTGTCAACCCTTAGAAATGCTGGGCTA
>QMLL01000131.1 GCA_003646715.1 Deltaproteobacteria bacterium | reverse complement strand
GCAGTCGTTGGAGTCTCAGCATCAAAAGATAATCTCGGCAGGAACATCATCAAGAACGTGGTGAATTTTGGTTACCAGGGAAAAATTTATACTGTTGGTTTTCGAAGCGGTGAGCTTGAAGGCTTATCGATATATTCATCCGTTACCGAAATTCCCGACGCCGTTGATCCGGCTGTCATCCTGACGCCAGCTCAGTTTGTTCCGGAAATCGTGGCGCAGTGCGGCAGCCGCGGAGTTCGCTGTTCCGTGATACAGACCGCGGGATTTCGGGAATCGGGTCCCGGGGGTATAGAACTGGAAAAAAGACCCGTTTGGGACTTTGGAGGTGGAGAAGATGCCAAAGCTCTTTAATAGAAAGGCCTTGGAACAGATAGACACGGAACACGCTAAATGGAGAATGGATGTTTATCACACGAGTAAAGAGAGGGGAGAAACTTTCAAGACCCTTTCTGGCATCTCCGTTGATCCGGTATATACCCCCTGCAACCTGCATCTCATGGATTATGTCAGGGACCTGGGGTTCCCCGGCCAAGAACCTTTTGTTCGTGGAGTTTATCCAACCATGTACCGGGGACGTCTTTGGACGATAAGACAGCTGGCAGGTTTCGGCCCTCCCGAAGAAACAAACAAGAGGTATAAACTTCTGCTCAAGGAAGGAGCCACAGGCATAAACGGCGTTTTTGACTATCCCACTCTTCGTGGGCTTGATTCAACCGACCCTTACGCGCAAGCCGATGCCGGACGAGGGGGAGTGGCCATAGACACTCTGGAAGACATGAGCATTTTGTTTGACGGGATACCCATTGATAGCGTCAGTGTTTCTCTGGTGACCTGCCAGCCCATCTGCAACATATCCATTCAATCCATGTATTTTGCCAATGCCCAGATGAGAGGTATTCCTTTGGAAAGGCTGGCTGGTACGAGTCAAAATGATTTTCTGATGGAATGGCCATCACGGTGGCCCCCGAAGTTCTGCCTCCGAAAGCCTCCTTCAAGCTGAGTTGCGACGCTATTGAATTTTGTACAAAACATGTTCCCCATTGGAATCCTGTGAGTTTCGCCGGGTATAACTACCGGGAAGCTGGATGTACGGCGGTCCAGGAGGTTGCCCTTGTCATTGCGAACGCGCTTGCCTGTTGCGAGGAGCTTCTCCGCCGGGGTTTGGATATAGACTCTTTTGCCCCGCGTCTGAGCTTCTTCTTGTCCTCTCATAATGACTTTTTCGAGGAGATTGCCAAGTATCGAGCGGCTAGAAGGATTTGGTTTCGCATTATGAAGGAACGCTTTCATCCTAAGAATCCTCGCTCGACAACGTTCCGATTTCATGTCCAGACAGCTGGTGTTGCATTAACCGCCCAGCAACCATTGAATAACATTGCTAGAGCAGCCTATCACGGGCTGGCCGCGGTTTTGGGTGGAGCCCAGTCCGTGCACATTGACGCTTACGATGAGGCTTTATGCACACCCACAGAGCTTTCCGCCATCATCGCATTAAGGACGAACCAAATTCTGCAGCTCGAAACAGGGGTCACGCGCACCATTGATCCATTGGGAGGCTCGTATTTTGTGGAAGCCCTAACCAATCAACTGGAAGAGAAAGTGATTCGTGTATTGAACAAACTGGACAGTCTGGGTGGAATTGTAAAGGCAACGGAAAACGGGTGGATCCATGAAGAGATATCGGATGCCGCATACGAATACCAATTGGCCGTGGAGTCGGGTAGAATGCCTATCGTGGGAGTAAATTGTTATCGGACGGAGGAAGAAGAACTTCCCATAGAACTTTTTGAGGTTCCGGAAACGCTCAGTGTGCAGGAGAGAAAGCTTCGAAAGATCAAGAAAGAGCGCGACGAACTCAAGGTGAGAGCCGTTAGGGATGAGATAAAACGCTGTTGTGAGAAAAATGGGAATCTCATGGAGGTTCTGGTGAGTAGTGTGGGGTCGCTTATTACGGAAGGCGAGATCTCAAAGACTCTTCGAGAATTTTACGGCACGTGGAGTCCCCCCGTTTTCTAAACGATCAGTGTTGAGATGAGGGATGCGGATGATGCGAAGAAAGATCAAAATCTTGATAGCACGTCTTGGTATGGATGCGCACTGGAGAGGCAGTATTATCGTTGCTCGCGCGCTCCGTGATGCGGGCATGGAAGTGGTCTACCTGGGGAACCAGATGCCGGAGTCCATCATTCATGCGGCATTGCAGGAAAATGTGGATGTAGTTGGTCTGAGCACCCTTTCCGGAAACCACATGGAGTTGGCCCCGAAAGTGGTTCAAGGTCTGAGGCAAAAAGGAATGCAACATACCATCGTGATTCTCGGGGGAACCATACCTCCAACTGATGTCCCAAAACTAAAAGAAGCAGGGATTGCGGAAGTGTTTGGCCCTGGTACACCACTGAAAAATATAATTGATTACGTGACTCAATGTTGTGAGTCCCACCAGACTGTGAGGTAGATCTGGTCGCCCCGTACTGGATTAATAACTCAAGTTATGCACTCCAACCAAGTAATGATAACAATTCCACTACACTGCCATTTATATGACATTTTTTTTCATCACCTCCTGAAGGACTGCTGGCTTTGAAAATCTCCACTCAGAGATTACAGTGCAGTTTTTGTATCTGGTAAACGGTGGCCAGCAAAGGAGCTTTGCCGGTAATCTTGACGACAACGGCAGGAATTGACATTTCGTAGAGCTTCCCTTTTACACAGGCTGGGCATTCATCCCTTGTCTTCTTTTCTAGCTTCTCAGGTTTAGCACCACTCTCGCATCCACAGCTACAATACCATACCCGTCATCGGAAATCATAATCGGGTTGATATCGAGCTCCTGAACTCTGGGAAAAGCATGTATCAAATGTGAAACTTTAACTACACATTGAGCTATTTCATCCTTGTTAGCAGGTTTCATACCCCGAAATGGTCCTAAGATTCTTTCACATTTCAATCCGTCAATCATTTTAATTGCTTCATGCTCATCGACTGGAGCAAGCCGCATGGTAACATCTTGTATCACTTCTACCATTATCCCACCGGTACCTACCACTACTACGGGTCCGAAAGCGGGATCTCTTTTTGCTCCTATAATCATTTCTCGAGAAGCAGGAATCATTTTCTGGATTACAACCCCTCTTATATCTTTGAAACGTAAATTAATTTTTTCCCACTCTATGCGTAAGGCTTCATCATTTTCCACGTTAAGAACAACACCGCCCTGATCTGATTTATGTGAAAGGAAAGGTGCTACCACCTTCAGAGAAACCGGATAGCCGATCTTCTCCGCTGATTCCTCAGCCTCTGATAAATTCGTAACCCAAGCCCACGGCGCCGTTCGAATTCCAACTCTATCCAGCAGGGTTAAAGACTCATGTAATAGAGGTTGGCGGTTTTCTTTCTCAAAAGTACTAAACCATGCATTGACATTCTCATTCAGAGAAGGAACAACTTCCATAGCCACAGGTAGTTTCTTCTCTTGACATCTTGCATAGCGGTACTGTAATGCCAGAGCCTCTATAGCTTCTCCAGGCTCCGAAAAGTAAGGATATGTCATTTTTTCATCCAACGTTCGCCGCAATAACTCTGGCACCTCTAGAACAACAGCAATAGGCTTTTTGTACTTGGCAGAAAGGTCAGCGAGTTTTTTCATCACCTCTATTGAATGCTCCCGTTCCACCATCATTTGGGACACATGAATATAAAGGACGCCATGAATATCAGTTTGCTGAAGAGTTTTTTCTACAATTCTGGAATAGACATTGAGATTATATATATCCCCCAAGTCTAAAGGGTTACCTAGTTTTATGACTCCAGCTCGAAAATGTTTTTTGGTTTCATTCAGAATGCTTGAATCTAATTCCGGCAAGCTAAAACCATATCTTGCACATGCATCTGCGGCTACTACTGCATGGCCACCGGACCGAGAAAGAACCGCCAGGTTTGTGCCGTGGAGATAAGGGATAGAAAATCCCTTAATAGCACGAATCGCTTCCTCTAATGAGTGGACCCTCACCACATTCGCATGTTCACACGCTGCATCAACGATGCTGTCATCTCCGGCCAGAGCGGCTGTGTGTGAACTTGCAATAGTATGGCTTAAAGCGGCTGTATTAGATTTGTGAAGAATGATAGGCTTATCCCCTTTGAGTGCTATGTTTGCAAAATCTCGCCCCCTCTTGAAATCCTCAAGATAGAAATAAACGACCTTGGTATCCGGATCTCTCATTAAATACCTGAGATAGTCTACCTCATCAACGTTCAGTTTATTCCCCATGCTCACAAACTTACTCAAACCAAGACCCGGATGATTCAGTCTTTCACTTATTGAAAAACCAATGCCACCACTTTGAGCAACAACGCTCGTATATCCTCTGTTGTACTCAGAGGGCAGAGCAATAAAAGGCACATAGAAGCCGTTTAACGTATTTATGATACCCACACAGTTTGGTCCGATGAATCTGATTTCAAACCGTCTGGTTATAGCAAGCAACTCTTTTTCGATCTTTTCCCCAGCATTGCCCATTTCCCTGAAGCCAGCCGTTTCAACAACAGCGTACCTTGTTCCTTTTTCCCCACATTGCTTTAATATCTCAGGGACGAAGCGTGCCGGTGTTAGAACAACAGCAAGCTCGGGTACGTCTGGCAGATCAAGGACAGAGGGGTATATCGTGTGCCCATGTACTTTTCCCCTTTTAGGGCCTATAGCATAGATTTTCCCCTGATAGCCAAAATTATCCAAGTTTTCGATAATATTGCGACCAAGATTATCATCAGATTTAGAAACACCAACAATTGCAACTGATTCAGGATAAAAAAACTTTTCCATGAAGGTCTCCATTCCCTGCATTTGCACAAGATGTGTAACACTACTCAACCACGTTCCTAACTGTAAAATTTAGAGGCTTCATTTTGGTGTGCTTTGTAGTTGCGGGGACTTATAGTGAGCACGAGGCGAGGAGAAATGTGTTGTAGTCAGCTGGAATTATTGTTTCCTCCTCGCTCCTCTTCGGCCCCTTTTCTGGTAATACGTGGCAATCCCCGCAGCTATGAGCTCTCCGTTCTTTAGCATTACGTCCACCTGGCTTGTTCCTATGGCTGACCCCACGTGGAGAGCTCGACCACGGGCTATTATATCATCTCGGGCAGGTTTTAGGAAGTTTATCTTTAATTCAATCGTAGTGATAAGAACCTCGGAGTCCAGAAACGTAAGTATGGCCCAGCCGCCGGCAGCATCGGCAATTGCCGTAATAAAGCCACCCTGGATTACACCCATTGAGTTGATCAGATCGGAACGGAAGGGAAGTTCGAGTTCTGCAAATCCCTTATCAAGCTTTAAGACCTGCACACCCAGGAATTTCCATGCCGGGATGTTTTTTGATAGTTCAAACAGTCGCCGATATTCATCCATGCTATCTCTCCTTAACCCCCAGGGATATTTGTGCTCAGCATACTACATGTTTTTAATCCACATCGGCATCTACCAGCACTCCCTGTTTTCAACGCGCATTTTATTCAACCAGCTAATCTCAAATTGTTTCATTGGTACCGAGGTAGCATATGCCCCCTGGGGTCTCTTGCATCAACAAGGATAAGCAAATAACATAGGAAAACAGCGAATAGCCTGTACCATATCTGGACAAAGTACCATATAGCATAAAACCATCTCAAAACAGAAGTTAATGACTTCTTAAATTCTCATCACCTCACGTATTAGCTCCCTGATTTAGCTTTTCGCACCTCTTCTGT
>QMLL01000130.1 GCA_003646715.1 Deltaproteobacteria bacterium | reverse complement strand
GGTGCCAATAAATTCAGAGCCCTTTACCCAAAAATCGACCCGGAAGTACAGCTTGAATATGCGGAAAAATTGGGGCTCGGGAGCAGAAAATACAACCTCGTAAAGGTTAAATAAAGTTATGGCAAGCGGCAAGAGAACACGAATACACGAAAAATCTACGAACTCCTTTATACTGGCGGCCCTGGTCTTTTCGTTCGTTATTCTGGGAATAACCGGAAATTCATGGGCAACTCAGATTCACGATAGACCTGAGGGGTTATTCGCGCACCAGATGGCCCATGTTTTTTTCATGACCAGCATGATTTTCCTCGTATACTGGCTGAGAAAAAACAGGTTTGTAAAACAAAAAGGATGGCGATTGATACAGTATTCGGGCATTCTTTTCGCTCTATGGAATATAGATGCAATGCTCGTCCACTGTATTGACGAGATGCTCGACACATCTTTTTTCATCGGGAGCCAGGTCAATTGGTCCAAAAAGCTGATTATCAAAGATCATCCTTGGCTTATTATCTATTATGTGGGAAGAATGGACCATTTGTTATGCGTACCGGCGATTCTATTTCTCTACTTCGGAATAAAACAGTTGCATGAAGAAGGTCAACCACTGGTAATCAACGAAGATTGATGGATCAAAACCAGGAGAGATGATAGAATAGGACGAATCAACGGAATAAACTTATGCTTCCATTATTCCCCGTATATCTTGTAGACCTGATCGGTTCCGCATCAATGATAGTCATATCCTTTTTGTGCGTGATGTTGGTCAGGACAAAAAAGAGAGAGGACCCGACCAATGTCATATGGACATATCTGCTCTGGCTATCACTGGCGTTGTTTGCCTTTGCTATTTCAAGATCCGTGGGCCACATAATCAAACATATCCTGATCGTTACAGGTAAAAAATCCATATGGCTTCAGCTCCGTCCATTCAGCGGGGCAATGAACACCATCATGTTTGTCCTGGTGGCGTCAATCACGCTCTTTTTTCAGCGAGTCCAGAACATCTATTTTCAGATCGTTAAAGACAAGCAAAAAATCCAGAGATTCAGTGAGAAACTTATGTGGCTTAATCGCCACCTGGAAGATCTGGTTTCCGCCAGAACAGCAGAGCTCCAGGCTTCCGAAACAAAATATAGAAGGATCTTCGAAGGCTCCAATGACATGCTCTTTGTAGCCGACAATTCGGGTACATTCTTTGACGTAAATAAATCCGGCCTTGATCTTCTCGGTTACCAGGACAAAGCGGAAATAATCAAAAAAATTAATCTTAAAGACATATTTGCAAACGGGGAAGATTTTCAGTACATCTTTAGTGAATTGCATGAAAAGGGAATCATAAGAGACCACGAAACGGCGGTAATCTCCAAGGATGGCTCCACCAAGACAGTCCTTTTTAGCTGTACTATTCAACCGGGGCAGGAAGATGATCCGGAAACGCTCCAGGGAGTAATCAAAGACATAACGCACAGGAAGGAAATAGAAAAGCACATGTTAAGAGCCGATAAACTTGCCTCGCTGGGTAAATTATCAGCAGGATTGGCGCACGAAATTAACAACCCTCTTGGCATGATACTCGGTTACACTCAGCTACTTCTCCGTTACGAAAAACCAGAAACACAGAGATATTCAGACCTTAAAATAATCGAAAAACACGTGCGCAACTGCAAGGCCATCGTTGAGGATCTTTTAAACTTCGCCAGAAGTACCGAAACCAAGAAGATTGAGAGCAACATAAACGAACTCCTGAGAGACGTTCTGAAAGTAATGGAACACCAGTTCGAAATGAACGGAATAGAAATAGTTGCGGACCTGAACGAAGAGCTTCCCAATATGACTATTGACCCGGAAAAGATTAAGCAGGTATTTATGAACATCCTGATGAATGCCAAAGATGCAATTCAGGGAAGAGGTAAAATCACGATTAAATCAGACCTCAACTCCAGAGATAACACGGTTGTAATAACTTTTTCGGATACGGGATGCGGGATAAGGAGTGAAGATCTACCCCACATTTTCGATCCTTTTTTTACAACGAAACCTACAGGCAAAGGAACCGGTCTCGGTTTATCAGTCAGTTATGGTATAATACAAGATCATGGAGGAAACATTGAAGTTGAAAGCAAAGTAGACGAAGGAACAACGTTTATCGTCACTTTGCCGGCTAAAGACAACAGACCTAAGGGTGAATAACACAGATAGAATTTGGAGCTATGGAAACAATATTAGTTGTCGACGATGAAAAAGACATGCTCAACCTGCTTAAAAGGACCCTTGAGCCAGATTTAAACTGCGAGGTTATTACCGCGGAAACTGGCCATATAGCTCTGGAGATCCTGGAAAGTACCAGCGTTGACCTGGTTCTCGCGGATATCAAGATGCCGGGGATGAATGGTTTGGAACTCCTTGAGAGAATCAAGGACAGGAATCCGTGGATAACTGTGGTAATGATGACGGCTTACGGAGTTGTAGAGTCCGCTGTGGAATCAATCAAGGCTGGCGCGTACGACTTCGTTGTAAAGCCTTTTGACCACGAAAAGCTCGTACACCTGCTCCGGAAAGCTCTTGAACGCAGCAGGCTTCTTCGCGAAAACATCCGCCTGCAACTGCGAGTAAAAGAGAAAGAAGTATTCCAGAACATAGTGGGCTCTTCGGCAAAAATGAAAAGAGTTTTCGAAACTATTCAGATGGTTGCAAAAACCGATATCACCGTGCTGATAACCGGTGAATCAGGAACCGGTAAAGAGCTGGCTGCACGAGCGATTCACGCTCTCAGCAACCGGCATGGACAGCCATTTGTGCCAGTAAATTGCCCGACTTTACCCGAAAACATACTGGAAAGTGAGCTCTTTGGATATAAAAAAGGGGCTTTCACTCACGCAACAAGCAACAAGAAGGGGCTCTTCGAAGAAGCTCACAAGGGCACAATTTACCTTGATGAAATTGGTGATATAAGCCCTGCCATTCAAACAAAGCTCCTGAGAGTACTCCAGGAAAAAGAAATAAAACCTCTGGGACAGACCAAGAGCGTAAAAATCGACGTGCGCGTGATTGCGTCAACCAACAGAGATCTTGTGGCAAGACTCAAAGAAGGACAATTCAGAGAAGATTTATATTACAGGCTAAATGTCCTCCCTGTGCATATGCCTCCTTTGAGAGAAAGGGTTGAAGACATACCCCTTCTTACCGATTATTTCCTGAAAAAATTCTGCGCAGAGCTGGGAAAAGAACCAAAACGAATATCTCCCGAACTTATGGAGCTTTTCCTCAGACATCCATGGGAAGGAAATGTGAGAGAACTGGAAAACATAATAAAAAGGGGTATACTATTCGCACCCGAAGATATTATTTATCCGGCTGACGTGGGATGGGAAACCACAGAAAAAAGGAAAGTTTGTTTCGACCTGGATGATATTAACAGCCTGCCTTACAAGAAAGCTAAGGCAATGGTGCTTGAAAACTTTAATGTTGAATACATCTCCAACGCATTGAGAAAAAGTGGTGGGAATGTCACTCATGCAGCGAAAATGTGCGGGATGGAAAGGCAAGCTTTACAGCATATCATGAGACGCTACGGCATCAAGAGCGCAAATTTCCGTTCATAGAGAGGAATCATGGATAGACCCATTTATCTGGATTACAACGCAACTACCCCCCTGGCACCCGAAGTGATAGAAGAAATGATACCATTTATGAAAGAACACTTTGGGAACCCTTCCAGTTCTCACTACTACGGGAGAGAACCCAAAAAAGCAATCGAGGTTGCACGGGAAAGAGTTGCAAAGTTACTGAACTGTTCTCCTGAAGAAATCATTTTCACCAGCGGAGGAACAGAATCGAACAATCACGCGCTCAGAGGCATTGCCGAATCGTACAGAGAAAAGGGGAACCACATAATAACCACTGCTATTGAACACCACGCAATCATAGAACCCTGCCTCTACCTGATGAAACAGGGCTTTGAGATTAGTTTTTTGAAAGTTGACCGATATGGCGTTGTGGATCTCGATCAACTGGCACGCGAAATCAGGCCAGAGACGATACTGATATCGGTAATGCATGCCAATAACGAAGTTGGCACTGTTCAGCCGCTTTCTGATATAAAAGAGATCATTGGTGACAGAGACATAATTTTACACACAGATGCTGCCCAATCGGTGGGAAAAATTCCAACCGACGTCGAAAAACTTAGAGTTGACCTATTGTCTGTAGCGGGACATAAGCTTTATGCGCCTAAAGGTATTGGAGCCCTCTATGTCCGGAAGGGGGTAAAGCTGCCAAAGTTCATTCACGGAGCCGGACAGGAACGAGGGCTCAGGGCCGGAACTGAAAATGTTATAGAAATTGTTGGACTGGGAAAGGCCTGCGAGCTGGCAGCTGATAACCTGGAAGACAACTCCAATAACATGAAGAAAACCAGAGATCTCCTGGCAGAAAAACTACTGGAATCACTGCCCCAAATTAAGATAAACGGGCACCCGTCTCAGAGACTTCCCAATACCTTGAGCATTAGCTTTCCGGGACTGGAAGCCAATCGGATACTCGATAGGTTAACCTCTGTTGCTGCCTCCGCCGGAGCTGCCTGTCATTCTAATGAAATCAAAATATCACACGTTCTGGACGCAATGGGAATTCCCATAGAATACGCTAAAGGTACGTTAAGATTTTCAACCGGCATTTTTACAACCACAGAACAGGTTCTTCAAGCTTCTGAAGATATTATTAGAGCTGTGAAGACAATTGCTAACGACTAGTCATGGGAGAATTGATCTCAAAGTTGCCAAAGTTTCATTCGCCTCTCGCTTACAAGATACTGACACTGGTAGCCTTCGTGTTTGTTATAAATCTGCCCTTCGGTTACTGGAGAGAAAAATGCAGAAAATTTTCTGTTAGCTGGTTCCTGGCAATTCACATACCCGTACCCTTCATTTATCTGGCAAGAAACACTCTGGCAGTACCTTTTTACTGGATACCTATCCTCATTCCTCCTTTCTGGGGAGGTCAGAAAATTGGTGCAATGTTTCGGTCAGGGAGAAACAGGAAAGAGTAATTGAGTTACAGATTTTTGCCTGCCAATATGAATAGAAATATTCGAAGGGTCAAAGTCCCTAGATTTTTGGTAAAGACAAAAGAAGCAAAGTGAGATATATTTGCTCGCTCCAATTCAATAACACTATAATAAAAATATGGTAATTTCAGGAGGTCAGTAGATGGAAAAAACGTTGTCAATCATTAAACCGGATGGAGTTCAAAAAGGAGTTATCGGGGAGGTAATCAAAAGGTTCGAAAATGCAGGTATAAAAATTGTGGCGATGAAAATGATACATCTTACCAAAGAAAAGGCCAAAAATTTTTATGCGGTTCACAAAGACAAACCGTTTTTCGATAGTCTCACTACTTTCATGTCATCCGGGCCAGTGGTGGCAATGGTCCTGGCAGGTGAAAACGTCATTGAAAAAAACAGGGAACTTATGGGTGCCACTAACCCCGCAGATGCCGCGCCCGGGACAATCCGGAAGGATTTTGCTTCCGATGTCGAAAAAAACATTGTTCATGGATCAGACAGTCCACAAACTGCAGCCACCGAAATTGCATTCTTTTTTAACGAACTGGAAATTTGCGAATGAAACTATTTTATGATGGGAGTTTGAAAGTGAGTGTTAGATCCACCAAATTATATCCAGTAAACATTTGGGGAGTTAACCTCACGAGAAAATCCGGCCTTTTGTCTCTGTTCTTTATTCTG
>QMLL01000129.1 GCA_003646715.1 Deltaproteobacteria bacterium | reverse complement strand
CTTTGTTCAAATTTTTCAATCTGGCCAAGTTTCCAGATTATTATCTGGCCAAGTTCTCTGATTACCCTGCAAACAAAAACAAGTTGATCTCTATCCAGCCTATCTTTACCCTGATGGGTCTCAATCTGGATGGCACCTACGGTTTTTTCATCGTATTTGAGAGGCGCAAATATAGCGGAATAAGAACTATACCTGTCTCTTTCTTTCTGGTCTATCTGCACGTTACTGTCTTCTTCCAGCCCGTTAGCCAGAATTGCTTTTCCTTCTTGTATACTTTTTCTTAATATGGACGGGAATGCTTTTATGTCTCTGCTTTCAAATGCAATGCCGGGGCGTGTTACAATGAGAGCAGCATCAAGGCTGGTACCCACGGTGCTCAAGAAGAAGGCAACACGGTCTCCGTCAGTTCTGGAAAGCAGATAATTGGCAACATTGTTCAGGGTGTCCTCTAGGTTTTCGTCTTCCATGGCTCGTCTCTGAAGGTCATATAGGGTGGGAAATTCTTCTCGCGGAACCAGGAATTCATCGGGAAAAGCCAGCAATGAAGTATCTTCCTGCGAAATACTAAGCTCAACCTCTGATATTTTCTCCTCTTCTCCCGTTACCTCCGGGAAAATAACACCATGAAAACGGTCCGGAATCTCTAGTACGTGAGTAATCTTTAACTTAACTTTTTTAGCAGTTTCAGGTCCTTCAAGAGCCTTATCAAGGTCTATGATCTCTTCTTTGACTAAAAACTTGAGGGTGTACGCGCCGATGTAGATGACGTCTTCATTTTGAAGTAAGGCTTCCTCGATTTTTCTTTTTCTTAAAAAAGTCCCGTTTTGGCTTCCCACGTCTTTTATCAGATAGTTCCCGTCTTTTTTGATGATTACCGCATGCTTCCGCGAAACAGTCCGATGCGTAAGCACAATATCATTGATGCGGGAACGACCAATTGTAACCGGGAATTTATCAAGTGTTACGGTCTCGCTTTTGCCATCCGGAGAAAATATTTCTAATTGAACCATTTCTTTTTAAACCTGAGACCTTGGGTTTTTGATCCTAAGCACCACTATAATAAAGATAACAAGTTGTCCGAAGAAAAAGCCACTCTTTTTATGGTGCAATAAATAAGCCATAAAAATGTGGCATCAATTGCTAAGAAATTAAGAATCGCCTACTTCACTGATGTTTGGACAATTTCACCAGAAGGAAAATCCATCACAGAACTGACCGTGTTAACTTCTAGGTCCCATTAATATCATATATGATATTAAAATCAAAATATATTTACTGCTGGCAAACATATTTATTCTATTTCTCTGGGTTTCCTTTTCTAGAATGTGCTGGCAATAGGGTTTCTTATGTATGATTTACATACATGCCTGATCATTTTTATCTAATTATCCTGAACGATAAATTTTTGGGGAACGAGGGTGACTCTAGGCACCTTCCCGGCGGGGTGTTCGTCTACCAGCAGCACGCAATTGTAAGTCTTTTCAAGCTTATCAAAGGTTAGAACATCCTTGGGCTTGCCTATGCTCACAGCCTGACCGTCCTTGATGAGTATCAACTTATCGGCATACATGGCGGCCAGGTTCAAGTCGTGGGACACCATCACGACTGTCATGTCCCGCTCTTTTTTCAACCTTTCCATCAGATCCATAATATTTAACTGGTGAGATAAGTCGAGGGCAGAGGTAGGTTCATCAAGTAAAATGATGCTGGGTTCCTGGCACAGTGCTCGGGCAATCATAACTCGCTGCTTTTCTCCGCTACTGAGCTCCGTCAGTTTCCTGTCGCGCAGATGATAGACGTTGGTGAATTTCATTGCGTCAGCTGCAAATTGAAAATCCCGATCTTTTTCGAATTCCAGAACGCCCAGGTGAGGAGTTCTGCCCATTAAGACAATTTCTGACACCTTGAAGGGGGAATCAATCTGAGTTTCCTGGGGTACCACGGCGATAAAACGTGCCAGGATTTTTCTTGAATACTGGTCAATTGACTTATCGAAAATGGTTATTTTACCTTGCTTTACACTGATAGACCCGCATATCGTCTTAAGTAAAGTAGTTTTACCAGATCCATTCGGGCCTATGATGATGAAAAATTCACCGCAACTGACGTCAAAAGTTAGGTCTTTGATAATGCGGTTCTTTCCGTAGTATACGTTAATATTTTTTGCACTTATCGCCACTTTCATGCCCTTGAGCTCTTCAATAGGAAAATGAAAAGGGGTGCGCCAATCATAGCCGTTATTACCCCTACCGGCATCTCACCTTGGGAAGGCAAAACGCGAGCAAGAACATCACACAAAACCATGTATCCTCCACCTCCAATAATCGATGCCGGAATAAGAACACGATGATCGGCTCCAAGAATCATTCTCAACAGGTGAGGAATTACTAAGCCGACGAATCCTACCAGACCTGACTGACATACCACTGCGCTTACCATTAAAGATATGAGAACAAGCGAGATCAGGTAAACTACTTTCGTGTTTATACCCAGGTTTTCCGCAGTGTCCTTGCCCATAACTATCAGGTTCAGTGGTCTGGCCAGAGCAAACACTGATATAAAACAAGGGACGAGAAAAATTGCAAGGGCAAATACCTGGTTAGAAGATGAAAGCGAAAGGTCTCCCATCAGCCAGAACATGATGCTGTGGAGTCTTGCATCCTGTGTAAGGGAAACCAGAAAGATAATTATGGATGAACAGAAAGCATTAACCATGACGCCGGCCAGCAATAGGGAATCTTCTTTAATGGAACTTTGCCCTGATGCGATAAGGATTACTAGGGCCAGGGTGACCATGCTACCGCCGAACGATAGTAAAGCAACGCCCGGATAATTGGAAAACCCAAGCAGAATTCCCATAATGGCTCCAACGGCTGCACCTCCAGAAATCCCGAGGATGTATGGCTCTGCCAGAGGATTCCTGAGAAGGGCCTGAAATGTCAATCCGCCAAGAGAAAGAGTACTGCCTACCAGTGTTGCAAGGATAACTCTGGGGAACCGGATCTTCCATATTATGGTTGATGTCAGTGTGTTGTAATCCGTAAGGCTGGCTAGTAGGTTAAATATTTCTTTCCAGTTTTTGGTGGTAGATCCTACAGCGATACCAAGTAGCATGCACAGGGCAAGGAATATACTGCTAATCACTAGCACAGATAATATTCGTCTGCCAATGTAAGAATTATTCCTTTTCACCGCTTATCTCCAACAAGTTCAGGATGTAGCAACTTTAGCAGGATTTCCAGTCCCTGTACCAGCCTCGGAGTTGGGCGATCGAAGAGATTTGAATCGACCAGGAAAATCTTATGATTGCGACAGGCCGGTATTTCTGGCCATTTCTCCCACTGTTTCTTCACCGATTCAAATATTTTCTCAGAACCGCGTGCCATGGAAGTTATGATGATGATATCCGGCTTGAGATTCAATACCTGCTCAATACTATATCTGGGGTACGGATTTGGCCCTGCCGTTATGTTGATACCACCTGCAAGGGCTATCAACTCGTTTATAAATGTATTTGTCCCCACGGAAACAATAGGAGAAATTCCAATCTGAAAAAACACCCTTGGTTTAGTCTTTGCTCGGCGAACAATTTTTTTAATATTTTCAATTCTGTTGTGCATGTTTTTAGCCACTTCGGCAGCTTCTTTGTTTGCATTGAGCAGCGACCCGATTTCCAGCACAGTATTCATAACAGAATTTAGATCTCTTGGATCAACCACATAAACCGGTATTCCGAGCCTGTCTAACTTGTAGACGACGTGTCGAGGATTGCCATCCTTGATGCCTATGCACAGATCAGGATCTAAAGAAACTATGCGTTCAATATCCAGATGTACGTATGATCCGACCTTAGGAAGTAGTTGAGCCTTCGGAGGAAAATCGCTGAACTGGGTGACACCCACCAATCGTTTTTCTTGCTTGAGATCAAAAATGATTTCTGTGATACTGGGGGCAAAGGCAACAACTCGCTTCGGATCAGCGGGCAAAGTGACCTTCCGTCCCAGCTGATCTGTTACTATGCGGGGTTTCGCGGTGCCAGCAATGGACGGCGAACTTAATGCAAAAATGATTGAAATCACTAAAAAGAGTTTAAATCCCTTTGTTAGGGATTGTGGCTGCGTGTTAAGATTCAACATGATTCTAACTGTACAGTGGAGTCGGGAACTGCCAAACTTTCTTTTGTGAAATAAGGAAAAAATCATTAAATACCAAGCAAAACTGTTGCATTGCGATAGCTCTGATTAGCGCACAAGTTAACAATCTATTATCAAAAGAATTAAAGAGCAAGCAAAGAGTTTTGTCCGAATTTGCTTCTCGGTTGTTTTTGAAATGAGGATAGATTATTAATCCATGAAGGGTTTATATGAAAGTCTCCTATTCTGCTAAGCCTATCTTGAGACAGGAGCTTTCATTGTTCGTTGTTGCTGGCCACATTGAGTCCAGCAATGCTGGTTAGTTTGTCAAAAAGAGATTATTTTCTGATGAAGCGGAAGGAGAAAAGATGAAGGATAGGAAGATAAGGATTCTCATGGCTAAGATGGGTGATGGTTTCGAGACAGCCATGATGAAGCTTGCTAGTGCATTCAGTGAAGCTGGATTTGAAGTTATTTATACTGACCTGCAGGAACCGGAAGCCATTGTGTCCGCAGCTTTGCAGGAATCTGTGGATCACATCGGAATTACAACGTTACCGGGGGCAGACATAAATAGGTTTTCCAAGATCTTTGAACTGTTGAAAAAGGAAAACGTCGAGGATATCAAAGTAACCGCCGGTGGTTTTTTAGACGAGGCGGATATTCCCAAAATTAAGGAAATGGGAGTTGTGGAATTTTTTCCCAAAGGTACCACTTATGCTGAACTTATACAGTGGGCCAAGGAAAACATAAAGCATATAGACTAGGGTGGATATCAGGGGATGGTATAAGGCATGGGACATCACAGGATACTCGGGAAAACCATAGATTTCATTATGGGGCAAGAGATAACAGATACGGACGACGAAAGAATACGTCAAAGAATAGCCAGGTTTCTGGTGGAGGAACTTGGTTACGAGAAGAACGATATTGAAGTAAAACCAACATTGGACCTGGTTTGTGGCAAGGAAAAGGCAACCGCAATGATTGATTTTATTGTGAAGATTAACGGACGACGAGCAATGCTCATCAAGTATGGCCCCGGATCACTGGTGTCCAGAGAAAGAGTGGTTTTGGCTGCAGCCAGAGTGATGGATGTAGAAGTTATACCTTTTGCTGTAATTACGAACGGCACAGAAGCAGAGATACTTGACGTAGAGTCCGGGAAAGTAATCGGAACTGGAATGGATGCAATTCCAGAGAAATCTGAGCTCATTGCTATGATGAAAGACCGACAAGTTAAAAAACTTCCGGAAACCAGAAAGGAAATTGAACGTAGGTTTCTTTTTGTTTATGAAGCCATAGAACATTCCAGCGAGTGTGACGACGAATTTTGCATTACAAGATTTGAATAGAAGCAAGCCTAAGATTATAGAGTGGTAAAGTTATGTGAGGAGAGGTTGAGAAGGGAGATAACTATGACTACGGTGATTCCAGAGGGAGAAGCGATCAAAAAGGCGATCAGGTGGGTATCCAATGTGCTTGAAGAAGACCCGAATGCCGATGTATTATCGTTGGTAAATAAAGCAATAGCAAAATTCGATCTTTCACCGAAGGATGCCGAATTTCTCCTGGGTTTTTATAGGAATCGTGAGTGTGCCAGCCATTCATGATGGTGG
>QMLL01000128.1 GCA_003646715.1 Deltaproteobacteria bacterium | reverse complement strand
GCCACGGCTTTAGGGATGCGTGAGGATGTCAGGACGGCTGACTTTACTGGCTCACTCAAAGCCGCAACCACCGCTCTCATTTCAGCTCTCGAAACAGTTGTGGCGGGCGGATGTAGCAGTATCGTTGTCTGTGCTTCTGATTGTCGTCTCGCGAAGATGGGGGGTCAGGAAGAAATGTTTTTCGGAGATGGATCTGCAACTGCCATCGTCGGAAAAGATGATGTTATTGCCGAGTACAAGGGATCCTTTTCACTTTCCGTAGATTTTGTTGATCGTTTCCGTAGCCCGTCTTCACCCTTCGGGCGCGCGTGGGAAGACAGGTGGATTAGGGATGCCGGGTATGACAAGATAATTCCAAGAGCGCTTAACAGCTTTTTGAAGAAGTACGATCTCAAACTGGAGGACTTCTCCAAAGTGCTGTACTGCTGTCCTTATCCTTCGGAACGAAGGAAATTAAACAAGAAACTGGGCTTGAAAGAAGATCAGATTCAGAATTTTTTGATGGAAAGAGTCGGGGATACGGGGGTTGCCCAACCTCTGGTAATGCTTGCATCCGTTCTTGAGAATGCCAGGGCAGGGGACAATATTCTTCTTTTGAGCTACGGCAATGGCTGCGACGCGATCTGGTTTGAAGTAACTGATAGCATAGGCAGGTTAAAAGAAAGTAGACCGCTGGAAAAATCGCTTGATGCGGGAGTTGAGCTTGATGCGTACGAGAAATACCTTGTGTGGAGGGACGTTGTGCCTTTTGAAGCGGGCCTGCGAGCGGAACACAATCCACCAGTCCGCTGGTCTCTTGTTTGGAGATTGAGAAGAGCCATTTTGGGTTTCTGCGGAAGCAGATGCACCAGGTGTGGGACACCTCAATTTCCACCACAGAGAGTCTGTGTCAATCCTGCTTGTGGAGCCATAGATGAGATGGAGGACTACTATTTCTCCGATAAAGAAGGAAAGGTCGCTTCCTTCACCGGTGACAACCTTGCGGCAACTGTCAACCCACCACAGATATATGGTCACGTGCTCTTTGAGGGAGGGGGAAAGGTGCTTATGGACTTTACCGACTGCAACCTTGACACTCTTCATGTCGGAATGCCGGTTACGCCAGTGTTCAGGGTAAAGGACTACGACAGAGTAAGGGGAACTACGAGATATGGTTGGAAGGTTAAACCTGTTTGAGGAGGTAGAACAAGATGGCTTCAGGAATAAGGGATAAAGTGGCTATTTTAGGCATGGGTTGCACCAGATTTGGGGAGCGTTGGGATGCCGGTGGCGAAGATCTCATTGTTGAGGCCTTCACACAGTGCCTGGAAGATGCCGGAATTGATAAGAATGAAATTCAGGCGTGCTGGTTTGGGACGTACTACCCTGAGATTGGCGTTGGCAAATCGGGTATTCCGCTCTCTTCAACTCTTAAGCTTCCCTTTTTACCTGTTACTCGTGTTGAAAATAAGTGTGCTACTGGCACCGAGGCGTTCAGAGGCGCCTGTTACGCTGTGGCTTCAGGTGCCTATGACATTTGTTTCGCTTTAGGCGTTGAAAAACTGAAGGATACAGGCTACGGAGGACTTCCGGCGGGGAGTACCGAGGGGGAAATAGATGTAATGCTTGGAGCCAACAAGACGGCACCGGGTGCCTTTGCTCAACTTGCTTCAGCCTATAGCGCGAAGTACAAAATTCCCATGGAAAGGATCAAGGAGGCCATGGCTCATGTTTCATGGAAGAGCCATCAGAACGGAGCCATGAACCCGAGAGCCCACCTGAGAAGATCTGTTACGAAAGAACAGATTTTGAAGGCTCCAATGGTTGCATATCCGCTGGGGCTGTTTGATTGTTGTGGTGTGAGCGACGGGGCTGCCTGTGCTATAGTAACGACACCGGAAATTGCAAAGAGCATAAAGACAAATGAGGATCTGGTACTTGTGAAGGCATTACAGATTGCATGCAGCTCGGGAGAGGAAGCATTGTTTACCGCATGGGATGGGGCAAGTGTACTTACAACCACACGGGCTGCGAAAAGAGCGTATGATGAGGCAGGAATCCAGGATCCCCGCCGTGAGATCAGCATGATGGAGGTGCATGACTGCTTTTCCATAACAGAGCTTGTAACAATGGAGGATCTTCAAATATCGCCCCGGGGAGGTGCCATCGAGGATATTCTTAATGGCTTCTTTGATCTAAAGGGAGGTGGTATCCCCTGTCAAGTGGACGGAGGACTCAAGTGTTTTGGCCACCCGATTGGAGCTTCGGGGCTGAGAATGATATTTGAAGTCTATAACCAGCTCCTACAGAGGTGGCCTGAAGAAAGGCTGGTTAAGAACCCTCGTTACGGGCTGACTCACAACCTGGGGGGATTCCCTCATCAGAATGTTGTGGCTGTCACAATTCTTGGAATAAATTCCTAGGAGAGTAGCGATGGGAAGAAGTGATATCAGGGTAGTGAGTGTTATCGGGGCAGGAGAGATGGGCCATGGAATCGCTGAAGTTGCTCTTCTCGCCGGTTACAAAGTCTTCCTGAGAGACATAACGCAGGAATTCCTTGAAAAAGGGGTGCAGAGAATTAATGATAGCTTGGAAAAGTTCCTGAAGAAGGGAAAGATAACAAGGGATGAGTATGAGAAAATCCGGAGAGAGCTTCTTTATCCATGCACTGATATGAGAAAAGCTGTGGAGCAAGCAGACCTTGTAATCGAAGCGGTTCCTGAGATATTAGACTTGAAGATGGAGATCTTCGCTCAAATGGACAAATTTGCTCCTCCTCACGCATTGCTCGCATCTAATACATCTTCGATAAGTATAACTCAACTCTCTAAAGCCACAGATAGAAAAGAGAAAGTTTTGGGTCTCCATTTCTTCAATCCGGTGGTCATAATGAAGCTAGTTGAAGTGGTAAGGGGCCAATATAGCTCTGAGAACACTATGCAAAAGGGATATGATTTCTGTCTATCTATCAATAAAGTCCCGGTGCGAGTAGAAAAGGATGTGCCAGGCTTCATAGTCAATAGAATTAATGCCCCAACTCATGTGCTCCGTGGTTGTATTTTGGATAAAGGTATTGCCACCCCGGAAGAGATAGACGCTACTATGGAGAGATTTGGTGCACCTATGGGCCCTTGTAAACTATTGGACTATGTAGGGCTTGATGTTCATTATCATGTCTTGCAGTACTATGCAAAAAATCTTCATCCTGATTACGAACCGTACAGAACACTGGAAGAAAAGATAAAATCTGGACATCTGGGAAAGAAAACAGGGAAGGGATTCTATGACTGGTCTCACGGAAAACCAGAAATCGACATTTCGAAGGCGACAGACAAAGTTGATCCTAACGATTTCTTGGCCCTTCAAGTTAACGAAGCCACAAAGCTTGTTGAAATGGGCGTTTGCTCTCTCATGGATATTGATACTGCTATGGTAAATGCGACTAACATGAGAATTGGACCGATTGAAGCAGCGCAGGATATTGATCCGGTTGAAATGACCCGCAGGTTAGAGAGGCTGGCTGAACAATTCGGAAAAGAGATATTCCTGCCCACCGGATCGGTCAGAGAAGGAAGATATAGATTGTAGCAAATAACAAAGAGGATTCCCTTAATTCTTTACGTTGCCACAAGGAGACCCTAACATGATTGAACCTAATGGACAAAACATTCTCATAAAAAAGGAAGGCCATACCCTCACTATTGTGTTAAATCGTCCGGAAAAGCTGAATGCTCTTTCACCAGCACTCATACGTGAACTTTTAGATTCCGTGAGATTAGCTGCAGAAAACAGCGATCTTCGGGTAATAGTAATTACAGGTGCTGGAAGAGCCTTTTCGGCCGGGGGTGACATTGAGGAGGATTTGATTCCTGTTTCTCGGATGAGTCCTAGGCAGTGGAAAAGTTACATTCAAGATTTCTGCGAAGTCATAAAACGTATCTATTTTATGGAAAAGCCTACGCTGGCTGCCATCAATGGGATTGTTGTGGGCGGGGGACTGGATCTCGCAATGGCTTGCGATATTCGTGTTGCCTCTGATCAAGCGAAATTCGGACATGGCTACACAAATATGGGTATCATATCAGACATGGGAGGAAATTATTTTCTTCCGAGATTGATTGGCCTGGGGAAAGCAAAATACTTCGCATTTACAGGTGATTTTATAAGCGCGCAAGAAGCTGCAAGCTTTGGTCTGGTGGAGAAAGTATTCCCCCATGATGAATTTGAAGGCGCTGTTTCGTCATTTGCCGAAAAGATTGCAGAGCGTCCTACTGCGGCTCTTATTCTTACCAAAGAAGCAATGCACAAATCCCTTAATATGGATCTTGATACTTCTCTTGATTATTCTCTCAATCTGCAAAGCGCTCTTCTGGATAGCGAAGATTTAAAAGAAGCCATTTCGGCGTTCCTGGAAAAACGAAAACCAAACTTCATAGGGAAGTAAGATTTAGTAGAGTACGAAATTTTTGGAATCACATTTATTCATGTTTAACTATTGAATGACAGGTAGGTAAGACAGGTCTGTGTATGATTTTTCCCACGGTGGGCACAGCCTGGAGTCTATTACCATAAGACAGAAGAAAGAAAGGAGGATGATACCATGGCATTTATGAAGGAAGCTAAACAGCGATTTGATGAATTGGTGCAAATGCACTTCCCTTTTGAGGCTACAGCTGAAACCTATCCTGATCGTGAAGCTTATGTTGATCTAAGCAGCAACAGAAGGTTTACGTACAAAGAACTTGACAGCGCAATAAACAAGATTGCCAATGCTTTCAAAGCAGATGGGGTTCAGCCAGGCGATCTGGTGATGTCCATGGTATTTAACACTGTTGATCATATGATTGTGAATTACGCAGCGTGGAAGGTGGGAGCTATATTTTCGCCAATCAACTTCAGATTTGCTCCCGGAAACGTTGCACACTGCCTTGAAGATAGTGAGCCTAAAGTTTTCATTTATGATGAAGATCTAACGGAGGTTGCAAAACAGGCAGTTGAAATGTCAGAATTTAAACCAAAGATTGTACTTTCCAGAAAGGATCTGGAAAGTTATAGTGCAGAGTTTCCTGAAACGAAACCAGCCAATCCTGAAGGTGTAACCGCTTTTCACGAATGTCTAAGACTTTATACATCCGGAACTACCGGAAGACCGAAAGGAGTTCCGCATTATCATGCCGATGCATATATTGCGGGATTGACTCATTCACTTGCCGGAATGCACTGGATTCCCGGTGATATTCTGCTAGTTATTGCCCCATACTTTCATGCTGCGGGAAATATTCCTGCCTATATGCCCGCTTTTATGCGCGGGATGAAGGTGGTAAGTGTAAAACGATTCGATCCCATAGAAGTTTTAGACGCCGTTGCAGCGGAGAAGGTTACTTTCATGATGGGGCCACCTGCCGCGTTCATTGCCATGATTGATGCTGTTAAAAAAGGGTATAGCAAAGATGTGGGCAGCCTGAGAGGTTGTATGCTTATGGGAGCACCCATTACTCGTGAAACCTATCGTGGGTTAAGAGATGTATTAAAGGTGGATGTATTTAATGGAGATGGTACAACAGAAGCTCTTTATTGTCATCAGCTGTCCCCATGGGATCCGGTTGAAAAATGGGAGGGTGACGCAACAGCGAAAAATGGCTGCCCTCTTCCTGGTAACCTGCTGAGAATTGTGAAAATTTATCCATATAAGAAGGCAAAACCTGATGAACTGGTTCCAAAGGATGGTAAAACGATAGGGGAACTCATCGTTAAAAATATCCATTTCCCGGGATATTACCACAACAATCCTGAACAAACCCGGGCGGCATTCATAG
>QMLL01000127.1 GCA_003646715.1 Deltaproteobacteria bacterium | reverse complement strand
GCTTCGGGTACGATCCTATTTTCTTTGTCCCGCAGTTAAACAAAACAATGGCTGAAATACCTCTCGAAGTTAAAAACAAGATAAGTCACAGGGCGCGGGCTCTTGCTCGCATGAAAACGCTGATTGAAGATTTCATTTCCTATCGAGAGGAAAGCTAGTTTTTTTACCAGAGAGACACTTTGTTGATGCCCTATTACGTTACGTTATGTACTCCACCGAACCAGGGAAAAATGCAGAAGAAGCTTGGTCAAAAACACTTGCCGTTTTAGAACGATTGTGTTAGATAACCGATACCAACCATGTTGTGCACCGGATCGGGGCGTGGCGCAGTCTGGCTAGCGCACCTGCCTTGGGAGCAGGGGGTCGGAGGTTCAAATCCTCTCGCCCCGATCAAGATATATCAATAACTCACCTCTAAGCACCCCGAAGGCTAATAACCCTACGCTTGCGGTTATTTTTGTGGTTTTCATAATTCCCACTCGAGTTGCCCAAGTGTGCAAGTCCATAATAAACACGTGAGTTTTAAATAAATAAAGCCAATAGAGCCAATAATCCTACATTTCGGCGGGGCATTATAATCTCTCGTACCCTTCGATCACATATACTCCTTTGTATTCTTCACATAATTTTCTACACACAAGGGAAAAATATGATATTTTAATGGTGGCGATGTTTTTCCTAGTTTTGAACCGAAGAACCGAAGAGGAATCAGGCAATGGATAAAGTACTTGAGGAAAGACTGCAAGTGTGTAGGGAACTCGGGGAAAAAATCGAGCAGGCGAAACATGATTTAATTGAAGCTGCTGCGAAGGATGCCGGATTTCCCAAGAAAATCACATCAATAGAAGTAGACCTTTCTGTTGAACATTTAAAGACCATGGAAGAAGAAATAAAGTACGTGGAAGGTAAAAAACCTTTCGGCATGGTAGCAGCAGTCTTCCCGTATGATGCTCCCACGGTAATGCTGGCGAGGCTTGGCGGAGCCGCAATACTCGGTGGAAACAGACTTCGCTTTAGCTTTTCCTCCCTAACACCTCTAAGCGCAGAAATAATAATGCATCTGGCAAGACCTTTTTCGGATCTCGAGTCGGTCTATCCAAAAGATAACAGGGACTTTGGCAAAGAGTGCGTGGAGGACCCAGAAGTCCGAGTCTTGTTCATATCGGGAGCCGGGCAGGTTGGTGAGTATTACAAGAATTCTATCGATCATTTCGACAAGATATTTTTTGCAGGACCCGGTGGGATGCCGGTTGCAGTGGTTTTCCCGGACACCGATTCGGAAAAAGCAACTCAGTTTATCACAACCAGAGCTTTTATAAACGGTGGCCAGTATTGCACAACCATAAAATGAGCCTTTATTCACGAAACCCTCTATGAGGATCTAAAAGAAAAAATTCTGGCTAAAAGGAAAAAGATAAAAGTCGGCGATCCCATGGATGACGAAACAGACATCGGTTACATCAAGGCATTGAGGACCAGAAAGTCAATGGAAAACGCAATCAAGAGCTGCAAGGGAGCAAAAATACTGCTGGGCTCAATGAAAGGCGAATGGATAACTCCCTTTGTTCTGGAGACAAACACTTATCCGGATCTGGAACTGTTTGGCCCGTTTTTGATACTTCAAAAATGCAAAGACGAAAACGAACTGATAAGCGCGGCAATAAATACGGAGCACGGTTTTTTGATTGCATATTTTGGAACTCCGTCTGAAACTTCTGTGCAAAAGTTTTATGACCGCTTCGGCATGGTTCACAATAATCCAGAGTTCCGATTTACTCCTCTCAGATTGCCATTTGGTGAAAAAGGAAAAAGTGGCTGGATTTTAACCAGGGAAAACAATCACATAGAAAAACGGGACGGGGCTTTTATTTACTCCGAAGAATTGGTCCACGAATAGCAAAGCTTCATGATTATATCCGCGGTGATTTGATTGGGGAAAATTGTATTTTTGCATTGCCGAGCATTTTTTTATCTGGACACCAGCATAACGAGCGGAGATACTCTGAACTTCTCCTTTATTCGCTTTGCATGTTTTGAGGCTTCAGCTTTTTTAGCGTAATTACCCACACAAACTCGAAACCAGACGCCTTTCTCCTTCAACTCTACCCTTTCAACACTTCCCTTGTATCCGTACTTATCCAGCTTCTTCGCGAGGACATCAGCCATTTCTTTTTTTCTGAAAGACGCAACAAGGATAAAAAATTCTTCCTTCTGATGACCCTTTGCGGGAGACAGAATCTTTTTTCCGGGTTTTCTAGTGATGGATTTCGACGAAACTTTCCGCTGTCTCCTGTTTGACTCCGCTGCCTTATCAAGATTATGGAAAAACTCAAGCTGCTTTTCTATCTTTTCGGGATTTAAGTTTTCTTCAGCCACTGAATCCTGAGTTTCAGCAGTAATCTTTGAATTTTCCGTAGTCGCTTCTTTCACCTGTTGTCCTTCAATGCCAAGCCAGCTAATCTTTGTAAATATAACCCCTCTTCCCGTAAGCACACCGAGGACAAACATCCACAAACAAACAACCAGCATTCCGCCAATTAACAAAATCAAGTGCACTACCGACAGTTGAAAGCTGTAAAATTTTCGTTCTTTGGGTGTCTTTGGCTTATTTCTCATTTACATTTTCTCTGGTGCTTCGACACCAAGAATACCCAGTGCGTTCTTAATTACTGTCTGGATAGCCTTCACCAACCGGAAACGCGCCTTCATTAGCGGCTCATTATCCGATATTATTCTGTTTTTATTGTAGTAACTGTGAAAGACAGATACCAGGTCGTTGAGATAATAAGGCAACCTGTGAGGCTCCAGAAACTTTGCGCAGTTATTTACAACAGAGGGATACTGAGCCAGTATTTTCATCATCTTTTTTTCCTGGGGCTGCTCTAGGACACTTAAATCAACATCTTCAGACCAGTCTATTTCTATGCCCTCTTCTTTCGCTACCCTGAATAAGCTACATATACGCGCGTGTGCATACTGCACGTAATAAAGCGGGTTGTCGCTGCTTTTTTCTTTGGCCAGCTCCAGATCAAAATCCAGGTGGCTATCGGATCTCCTGGTAAGAAAAATATAGCGAGCAGCATCTTTACCAACTTCATCCATTACTTCCCGCAGGGTAACAAATTCCCCTTTCCGGGTTGACATTGCCACGGGTTCTCCGGATCGCAGCAGGCTAACGAGTTGAACCAGCACCACCTGCAGGTCCTTCTCGTCAAATCCGAGAGCTTTCATTCCCGCCATTACTCTCGGAACATAACCGTGGTGATCCGCACCCCAGACATCTATTACCTGCTTGAAACCTCTTTCGAATTTGTCTCTGTGGTATGCAAGATCAGAAGCAAAATAGGTGAAAGCACCGTTTGATCGAACTACCACCCTGTCTTTTTCATCCCCAAAATCGGAAGACCTGAACCATAACGCTCCCTCTTTTTCATATACAAAACCTTTCTCTTTGAGTTCCTCGATGGTCTTATTCACAGCACTTTTCTCAAAAAGGCTCTTCTCACTAAACCAGCAGTTGTACTCGATGCCAAAATCAGCCAGATCACATCTGATCCCATCAAGTATCTTTTGTCCTCCATATTTAGCCAGATCAGCTACGGCTTCGGCTTCTTCCATCTGTAGATACCTGTCCCCTCTTTTTTCCTTAACTTCTTTTGCAATATCAACAATGTAGTCACCCTGGTAATAGTCAGCGGGGAAATCGACATTTTTCCCGAAAAGTTCATAATATCTGAGAAGTATTGAATGCCCGAGAATCTCCATTTGTCGCCCGGCATCATTGATATAGTACTCTCTTTCCACACTATGACCTGTAGCTTCCAGAGCCCTCGCGATAACATCACCTACAACAGCACCCCGCCCATGTCCCACGTGTAAAGGACCGGTGGGATTTGCACTCACAAACTCCACCTGCACTCTCTTTTTATACCCCCAGTTACTTGTTCCATATTTATCAGCTTTGTTGATTATGACCCTTAAAACATCGTACCACGCTTCATCTCTCAAGAAAAAATTTATAAACCCTGGCCCAGCTACTTCAATTTTGTCAACAAGATTCCTCGGATCTGAAAAACACGCAATCAGCCGATCTGCAATTTTTCTCGGAGCTTCCTTAAATAACCCTGCAAAGACCATCGCTACGTTTGTTGCATAGTCCCCGTGGTCTTCTATTTTGGGAATTTCAAGGGTTATATCCCGAAATCCCTCGGGCTTCAGACTCTTTTCGCGAGCAATATCACTAAGACTCTTCTTTATACATTCCACAAGATATTCATCAATCACGCCTTCTGTCCTCCTTTGAGCATCCATCGCAACCTATTCAAACACACTCTATTTTTTTAGTGAACTGAATATATTAGATATGCTCATCACAAGTCAAGAAAGCTTCTACAAAACCTTTTGCATTTGTGCTGCGGGCAGAATCTTTTGCAAGTTTGGCACTCAAAAACTACAATATCTATTAGTTCTTATCGCTTTTTAGATGCTGTTCTCTAAAGAGGGTAAACACATGAAAAAAAGGTCAAGTATAACCCGGAAAATGGTCATCTACTTCTCCCTGATAGTAATCGTTACGCTGTTTATGACATGTGAATTCTGGGTTCAATTCAGGGTTGACAAAATAACAAGCCAGGTAATCACCACAGCGAATGTCTGTGGTGCCAAAATAGATCAAGTCCCTGAAGCTTCCAAAGAGATAGTGAGATACTGGAGAAACAAAGTCACTCTCATGCTGGGCATGCTGGTTGTGGTCTCTGCCATGGTGTTTATCATGTTTGTAAAAAACCTGATCGGCCCCCTGAATCACATGGTCAAAGCGGCTCACAAAATTGCCTCGGGCGACCTCAGAGAATCCATAGAACTTGAAACAAATGACGAACTGGCCGAGGTTGGAGAATTAATAAACGATCTGACCGCAAATATTCAGGAAATTATCACCAATACCCTGGTTTATCTGGAAGACATTGAAAAAAACGTCCTCCAGTGCAAGAAGAGTTTGTCCACCATAAGTCAAAATCACATTGGCGTTGTGCCTTCTGAAGCAGAAGCTGGTTTACGGGAAACTCAAGAAAACCTCCAGGAACTTAAAAATTTGCTGGGGGAATTCAACCTTTATGAAGTGCAAATGAAGAAGGAAGCTTAGCAGGAATGATCAGTGCCTGGATCACATTTCCCGCGGGTATTGCCATAGCTACTGTGTCTACCTTGACTGGAATAGGTGGCGGTATACTATGGGCCCCCTTCTTTTTGCTGATTTTGAAGCTAACTCCCCACGATGCAATAGTTCTGTCCCTGATAATTCAAATATTCGGACAGGGATCAGGGGCCATAGCAAACTATAAGCTAAAAAAGATCGATTGGCATCTTGTCTGCTATTTCTGCTATTTCGCCATTCCTGGTGTGATAATGGGTTCATATGTGGCTAATTTCGTACCAGGGAAAAATCTTGCCCTTTTTCTGGGAATAATGTGCATGATCGCAGCCTTTGCATTCTTGCTCATACCTGAAGAATATGGTGACGAAGGAAGAAATAAAATCCCAAAAGGAGAAGCAACTAAGTTCTGGTGGGCCCCCTTTGTTTCTTCGTTTCTCGCAGGGCTATTATCAATCGGAATAGGAAATTGGCTGGTACCTATATTGAACACCAGGTTGCGGCTTAAGATGTCCTGTGCTGTTGCAAATGTTCTGGGTATCATGTTTATCGTTGGTATTGGAGGCTCTCTTGTTCATTTGATCCTGGGTCACTTCCCTGACTGGAAAATACTTTTCTGGGGAATCCCCGGTGTATTTCTAGG
>QMLL01000126.1 GCA_003646715.1 Deltaproteobacteria bacterium | reverse complement strand
ATCCCCAAGAGGATATCCATCTCCCCTACCCCATCGGTAGGTCACTATATTTTTCTTTATAAGCGCCACTTCAAGCCATCGGACATAAAGAAACACACCCTGGTCGTTATTCCTCTTTACACAAAGTTGATCCCCAATTGTTCACCGTGCTTGGCTGTAAAGTACGTCGCTTGTGATTCCGGGGAACGACTTGATGTCATCAGGAAGGATGAGTTCTATTGCAACGGAGAGTATCTTGGGGTGGCCAAAACACACTCGAAAACGGGGGTACCGGTGAAGATATTCCAATATCATGGCATCATACCGGAAGGGAAATTCTTCGCCATGGGCACATGCATCGATAGCTATGACTCTCGATACATAGGTTTGGAGGATAAAAATGCAGTCAAAGCTATTGCGCTTCCTATTTTTTAGCATGACGTTAATTTTCTATGCTCTTTCGCCGCTTTATGCGGGGTCTTCTGAGATGCATCCAGAGCTTAACGATATACGTGTCGATATGGCACCACCAAGCATAATCAATGTCCCTGACAAATCGAAGCAGAGTCACTCAAAACCATTCTATGAAGATAGAAAGCAAGGATGGTATTGGTACGAGAAAGAATTAAACCCTCAAAAGAAAAAGGTCGAAAAGAAATATCGGAAACGCAGGCTCCCGAAGCTCAGCGATTTCACCATGAAGGAGCTCTGGGACATGTACCCCGATGATTTCCAGAAGCTTCTCAACACCTTCATGAAAAAAGCAGTACAAGATCCCACAGAACAAAATGTTCTTGAATATCTGACCCTGCAGGATATTGCGAGGAGAAAGTCCCTCGCATACGCTAGCGTGGTGTCTTACGTCGAGCAAAAACATCCGGAGCTCTCCAATAAAACAGTATATCCTATCACCGCCCCGGGCCAGGCAGCAGTGGTCAAAATGAGAGCACAGGAGGAAGAACAGACTCTTTTGAACGCAAGAGATGAGTTTGCACTAATCATGTTCAGTCGGGAAGGATGTGAGTTTTGCACTGCGCAGAAGTCGATCCTCGCATACTTCGTGGAAAAATACGGGTGGCCGGTAAGAACCATAGATATCGACAGAAATCCGAACATGGCCGCCAGGTTCAATATCACCATGACACCAACTATCATCATTGTAGAGAAGAGATCGGGCAACTATATGCCCGTCTCTGTAGGAGTCGTTTCCATGTCAGAGCTTTCATTGAGGCTCTACAGAACCATACGTTACATGAGAGGCCAGATTACGCCTGAACAATGGTTCATGCATGAATATGAACGAGGGAAGACGAATGACGTACTCACATTCACGAGAAACTCAAAATAGGCGAAAGAAAACACCTTTTGTTTTCCTGTTTGTGTTGTTGTCTCTGTTTCTTTCGTCCAGGGGCTATTCCTGGGATAGTAACGCATACGACACCGGAAAGTCTCTCGGGTCATCTATGCACCACAAGCTAGACAGTACAGGCAAAATCCGAAACAGGTTCTCAAACCCGATGACTTCCAGCGCCACAGCCATGAAAACCATGGATGACAGTAAGTCATTTACAGCACAGCTTACCGCCCCCTCATCTGACGTTTTCTTGGATCTCTTTGTAGGGCCTTCCGGAACAGGAGATCTCACAACGGTAACGATTAAGCAGGATATAAACTTCGATGGAACGCCCGATTACGTATACTCATTGTCCTCCCCTGTTTCCGGTGTTTGCTCCAATGGTTTTATATCGGCTGATGTCGGTACATGGGAACACCGCCATTACTATACCTGGGTGGCCGATGCGAACGGCAGGGTAACTGCAAGCGAGGTTCCCTCGATAGATTCTCTTGCAGGGTGTTACTGCATCAATAGTAGCTGCGGATCTAACCTTGTATGGAGCAACATCAATATCATCCTCCGGGACCTAGGTGGAGGAATAGTGAGCGCTATACAGCAACAGAAGACCTTTACTATTACCAGTGTCGACGTAACAGGTACTGAAATAAAGTACTACGGCCAGGCAACAAGCACCATGGGAAATACCAGCGGAGTCTACTTCTCAGGCACTCCTAACCCGGAACAATATTACAACGATGGACATGGATCACTCCCTGGAGATGTGGAACTCGCTAACCAAGCGGCTGATCCTAACAGCATGTATTCCCAGTTGCAGACCCTGAACATGAACGTCGGGAATCAATATACTACTAAGACGTGCTCCATTATACGAGAAGCTTCTATCTATGCTGACATGGTTGACCTTCCCGTGATCTCTATCACCAGGTCATTTTGTACCCACAAGACCCCTCAATCGGTAACAGCTAGTGGAACTTCTATAAGGGTCTGTGGAGAAGCGGGTTGTTGTACTATTTCTCTTCACGGTTTTACTGCAACAGGAAGTGGAAATGTAAGCTACTGGGGAATACTTGAGGCCTCCGGTAACACCTTGAATCTGGGCGGTGTGATTGTCACTCTTCATGGCGCCACTGCGACAATCGGGTATCCGTGCACTGTTTATGGTTGTCCCCCTGGGGCGCCTGGTATGGGAGGATGGGTAGAGAATGTTAGTTCTACAGAGCTTATGTGGTATGGTAAAGCTTATCATAAACTTTTCAAACTAGGAAGTGTTATATTCCACAGTGCCTGCCCCGATGGTTATACTCTCGATCCCACAGGAACAAAGTGCATACGCGGCAACCCTACTGCAACACTCAACACTACTGATACCTGTAATGGTATAGATCTCACAAATTGTACCCTGTCCGAAGAGACCGTTTGCGATCATGACGATAAAGGCTGTGTCTACACATTCAAGAACCATAACCCTACAGGTCTAACACCCGTCGGGAGTTGCTACAGCGAAGTCTTTCCCTATACCGGCGAAACCTGGATCTTTTGTGCTGATGGAACTACCCTTACATATCAGAATAGTTCCGCTAGTGGAGTTTTGGATTCAGGGACGGACATCTGGTGGAGAATCCACCGCACGTACACATGCGAGGCAAACGACGTGTATGATTTTACCAAAGCACAGCAGAGAGCCGAACACATACAGGATACTTTGAGTGATAATGGCACTACTCTCACTTTCCAGGATCTCAATGCTGATACCGGTGAGACCACCAATGTATCGACCGATCTCCCTCCCAGGGAAGACGTCGAGCGATGCGAAAAATCATGCCGTGTTCGAGTGCCTGTTCAGGACACACAGGCATCGCCGATGGGTACCACGTCAGACTATAGGAGCTCTGTAAACACCTATAAAGAAGTCCTCAGAGGATGTGAGAACGGTGTTTGCCCCGTAAATCCCGGTGAAACAATGATCCAGGACTGCCAGTGTACCAACTATTTCCTGAAGGCAGCCACTACACTTCAGCTTTTGGAAAATGCAGGGCGCGATATTATCTGTAGTTCTTCTCCACCCTGATATATTCATACTTAAGGCTCTAATTTCATATCTAGAAAGGAGGTTCATGGACAAGAAAACAGAGAAAGATCGTCGGTTGTCAGAAAGAATCAGGCACCAGGTTCTAGTATACGTTGAGCAGAAAGAAGGGTATTTCCCTACCAGAGATCTAAGTGAGCAGGGCTGTCTCATTGATATTCCAGACCCTCCACCAGAGGGGACGGAACTGGATCTCGTACTCTTACTACCCGGTGATAAGACTATCAAAGTCAGGGGCCGCGTAAAACACACGGGCAACGAAAATAACTGTGCTGGTATAGAGTTTACCGACTTAGGATTTTGTAAGAAACTCTACTTTTCGTTCTTAAACGGCTTGAAAACAATCCACGAAGCTAAAGCTCTATACGATACTATCTCAGAGCAACCCGGTAAAAAAAAGAAGATTCAGAGAACCGTTCAGAAGACCGCATCGGCTTTTACTGTACTAAAGACAATCCTGGTAGTACTGGTATTAGTCTCCTTCTTTATTGGAGTCGCAAAGCACCATTTCCTGGAAAATAATCGAAAAGAAATTGCAAAGCGAATGGCCGATATCCGTGGCTCCGTAGTCATCACCATGGTTCACCGGCAGGAAACGGTAGGACTCCTCGGTATCCCCATGAAGCAATACATCAAAGTTGAGGATGCGGAATCCATACTAAGAGCTATTCGAAGTACGCCACCCGATAAACCAATCGACATGATTATTCACACCCCGGGCGGTATTCTGTTCTCAGCCTACCAGATTGCTCGCGCGCTCAAGGAACACAAAGGCAGGGTAACGGTATTCATACCTCACTATGCCATGAGTGGGGGCACCCTGATAGCTCTTGGAGCGGACAAGATTGTCATGGATAAGGACGCCATAATCGGCCCTGTTGATCCTCAGCTTGTCGAGGGAAAAACTGCACTGCCAGCCGTTTCCCTGGTTGATATACCACATCTCAAGAAATGGAATGACATCAATGACTCCACAATAGTTATGATTGACCAGGCGAAAAAATCTTTGCAACAGGTAAAAGAAATGGTAATTTCCTTACTTGCTGACCATACAACACCTGAACAATTAAAGAAAATTCTGGATAGGCTTGTCGGGGGTCATGTTACTCACGATTACCCTATTTTTCCGGAAGAAGCTAAAAAATTAGGGCTCCCGGTATCAACCAATATGCCCGCTCAAGTATATGAATTGATGGCTTTGTATCCACAGCCATCGAAAAGATCTATAACTCGCACCAATTAAGGAAATGGAGAAAATGAGCGAAGAAGAGTTGCGGCAGTACCTGGTTAAGATGATCAATGAAGATCTGGAAAAGCTCGAATGGATACAGGAGGAGATTCTCGCCAATTGGGACTCCTACTCTGAGGATTGTCGTGCTCTTATCCTCGCTAAACTGGATAAATTTAAAAAAGCGTGCATGGAATTGGAAGAAAATATGGAAAAATTCATGGAAAAGGAAAAGGAGAGTGATTCATGACAAAAAAAGAATTTATTGACAAGGTGGCAGAGAGAGCCGGATTAAGCAAGAAAGATGCAACAAGTGCCGTAAATGCCGTATTTGAGATTCTAGAAGAGAGTTTGGCTGAGGGTGATAAATTGATCATACCGGGTTTTGGATCATTCTTTGTAGGCCGAAGAGCTGAGAGAAAGGGGAGAAATCCACAAACCGGACAAGAAATGATCATTCCCGCAAAAAAAGTTCCAAAATTCAGAGCATCGTCTAACCTAAGAGCGAAGATAAACGCCGTCAAATAATGCACAAGTTGAGTTATATCTCCGGCACTATCACGGGGGAGGTCGCCTTACCACGCATCCGGAAAGAGAAAATCTCCGAGATGCGACTAGCCATGACTTCTTTTGTCGTGGCTGTGTCCTTCCTTGCGGTTTCCTCCGTCCATTTGTCTCATTTTGATTTTCAGGTAGACTGCCTCACGTTTCTTCTGAAAAGCTACTTACTAACATTTCTGTATGCAATAGCTGGTCTCACTCTTTTTGTGATCGTAGCCCACTTCATCAGGAAAGAGAGTGACCAGGACTTGCTGAAGCGCTATAGACTGATTGCTTTTTTTGTCCCCGCTATGATGCTTGTAAATCTCACGTATTTTACGCTCAAGGCGGGATCTGTAGCGTATAATAGCAAGTTTCCGCTGATACTCCATGAGTACGGTATCTGGAAAGCTTTGAGAGCTCTTTTTGCAAGTCTTCCTCATTGTATTTATCGTGTCTTGGACATCACATATACCGGGGTATGGTTCGCGAGTCTTTCTGCCCTACCCTTCTCGCTTATCCTCCTAAATCCAAAAAAGGCAACGACACTGAATTCTGCGGTCCTGCTCCTTTTAGCGTTCACAGCACTTGGAAACGTAGTTCTTTTAACTTCCTCACCGGTCTACGAGCTTCACCACTATTTTTCCTAT
>QMLL01000125.1 GCA_003646715.1 Deltaproteobacteria bacterium | reverse complement strand
GATCCAACGTCAATTGCGGCATAGTTTCTCGAAATTGCTTCAGACATGGTACAGTTTCCAGATGCTCCTTTTTATGATACCCGTGATCTGATATAATATTTTTTAAAAAAGAGAAAGGACAAAGTATGTATATCGAAATAGATCCGAAAAGGCCAAAACCAAGATTGATAAGTCGTGTGGTAGATACACTGAAGAATGGGGGAATCATAGCATATCCGACTGATACTTTTTATGGGATAGGTTGTGATATTTTTAATAAGCGAGCAATTGAAAAGATCTATCAGCTAAAGAGGAGACCCAAAACAAAGCCTTTTAGTTTTATCTGCTCAGATCTGACCAACATAAGTCAATATGCACAGGTTACCAATTACGCTTACAAAACAATGAGACGGCTCCTTCCTGGGCCGTACACGTTTGTCCTACGTGGTTCAAAGCTTGTGCCCAAACTGATGCTTACCAAAAGAAAAACCGTTGGGATAAGGGTCCCGGATCACAGTATTTGTTTGGCTATAGTTCGAGAACTGGGGCATCCGGTATTGAGTACCTCCGCAGCCGCCCCGAATGGGGAAATCCTGGAAACACCAAGGGAGATCGAAGAAAAACTTGGACACTCGATTGATATAATCATTGATGGTGGAATTGTTCCGTGTAGACCATCCAGCGTAATTTCTCTCATCGATGACGAACCGGAAATCATAAGAGAAGGCCTGGGGGACGTGTCTTGTTTCCTTTAGATTTCATTTGAAATCCCTTGTTTAATCTGTTATGCATGCCGGTAGCTTGTATTGATAATCACAAGTTCGATGTGGAAACGGAAATACCAGAGCAGGAGGTAAAAAATCATGAGGGAAGTTGTAATTGTGAGTGCGGTGAGAACTCCATTGGGTTCATTTAACGGAGCGTTGAGTACCATAGGGGCGACGGATTTGGGGGGCTTAGTTATTGAAGAAGCTATCAAGAGAGCCAAAATCGACAAAGAGAAAGTGGATGAGGTCATCATGGGACAGGTGTTGCCCTGTGGTTACGGGCAGAACCCGGCGAAGCAGGCAGCGGTGAAAGCAGGGTTGCCCTGGGAGGCGGAATGTATAACAGTCAATAAAGTTTGTGGGTCTGGTCTCAAGGCTGTTATGCTTGGTGCCCAGGCTATTCAGGTGGGCGATGCTGACATCATCGTGGCAGGCGGAATGGAAAATATGAGTCTTGCGCCTTATTTTTTAAAGAAAGCCAGATTCGGCTACCGAATGGGAAATGACAAGATCTTTGATCACATGGTTCATGATGGTCTGTGGGATCACGTAAATGATTTTCACATGGGAATTTCAAACGAGCTTTGTTCGGAAAAATACAATGTCAGTAGAGAAGATCAGGATAAGTATGCTGAAGAAAGTTATCGGAGAGCTGTACAGGCTATCAGGGAAGGGAAATTTAAGGATGAAATAATGCCTGTAAAGGTGCCTCAAAGGAAGGGAGATCCTAAGATTTTTGATACTGATGAGTGCCCACGTGATACACCTTATGAGGTCCTGGCCAAGATGAGACCCGCTTTCAAGGAGGGGGGTGTTACCACTGCCGGGAATGCATCCATTATAAGCGACGGGGCTGCTGCTGTGTGTATTATGGCAAGAGAAACTGCAGAGGCTCTGGGTTGCGAAATACTGGCCACGGTGGGTGCTCAAGCATCTTATGGTATCGACATGAAGTATGTTTTAGTGGCTCCAATTTGGGCCATTCCAAAGTGTCTCAAAAAAGAAGGTATTTCTATTGACGATGTGGAACTGTTTGAAATAAATGAGGCTTTTAGTGGTTCAACTGTCGCTATTCTCAGGGAGCTCAAGCTCGATCCGTCTAAGGTAAATGTTAATGGTGGTAGTGTATCTCTGGGTCATCCGATTGGAGCAAGCGGTGCTAGAGTCCTGGTTACACTACTTTACGAAATGATCAGGCAGGACAAGAAAGTCGGGTTGGCAAGCCTTTGTCTTGGTGGTGGAGAAGCTGTGGCCATGGTCGTTAAAAGATAACCAGAATTCAGAATGAGGAGGTTGATATGGAAATCAAAGTATTTGGTGTTGTTGGTGCTGGTCAGATGGGGAATGGTATTGCGCAGGTTGCAGCTACGAGTGGTCTTCAGGTTATCATGAACGATATTAACGATGAGTTCGTGCAGAAAGGTTTTAACAACATTGAAAAGATTCTTTCGCGCGGGGTAGAAAAAGGGAAATTAACTGAAGACGATAAAAATGCGATTCTCGGAAGAATAAAGCTCAGTACAGATATCAAAGACATGAAAGATGCTGATTTTGTTGTTGAAGCTGCAACAGAAAATGAAGCGATTAAGTTTACGATTTTTGAAAATCTTGACAAGATTTGCCCCGAGCACGCAATTCTTGCAACCAACACTTCTTCCATTCCAATAGGGAGGATAGCAAGCAAGACGAAGCGACCTGAGAAAGTAATAGGGATGCATTTTATGAACCCTGTACCGGTTATGAAGCTGGTGGAAGTAATTCCCGGACTGCCGACATCTGAAGAAACACTGAAGATTACATGGGAACTGGCGGAGAAGTTTGGGAAAACTCCTGCAAAGTCAGAAGACTATCCAGGTTTTATAGCTAACAGAGTACTGATGCCCATGATTAATGAAGCCATTTATTGTTTATATCATGGAGTGGGAACGAGAGAGGATATCGACACCGTTATGAAACTTGGAATGAATCACCCCATGGGACCGCTTGCGCTAGCCGATCTTATTGGCCTCGATACGTGTCTGGCAATAATGGAAACTCTTTATACAGGATTTTCTGATTCCAAGTACAGACCTTGCCCACTGCTACGTAAATACGTAGAAGCGGGATGGTTGGGGAGAAAGACAGGTAAGGGTTTTTACGAATATAAATAAGTAGGGGTAGTGTTATGAACTTTGAGTTGACGGAAGAACAAAAAATCATCCAGGAAACGGCAGCTCGATTTGCAAAGCAGGAACTGGAACCTGTTGCCGCAGAGCTGGATCAGACCAAAAACAGGGATATACTGAAAAAGAATTTGAAGAAGCTGGCTGAACTAGGATTCATGGGACTTAATATTGATGCCAAATACGGAGGTTCAGAAGCCGGCACTGTTGCCTTCAGTTTGGCGATGACAGAACTTGGTCGCGCATGCGCATCAACAACTGTTACCACTTCGGTTACCAATATGGTTGCTGAAGTAATTCAGTCCATGGGGACAGAAGAGCAAAAACAAAAGTACTTACCGAAGCTGTGCAGTGGTGAATATGCGGCGGGCGCTTTTGCCCTGACCGAAACCTGTGCAGGCTCGGATCCTGCCAGCATGCGGACAACGGCTGTGGAAGATGGAGATTACTGGATTTTGAACGGCCAGAAGATTTTTATCACCAGTGGGGAATACGCAGGTGTCTTTGTCACATGGGCCGTTACAGATAAGAGCGCTCCGAAAGGAAAGGGCATCAGCGCGTTTTTGGTGGAGCCTTCCTTCCCAGGCTTTTCGGTAGGCAAGGACGAGCACAAAATGGGACAGAACGGTTCATCCACAAACGAGATAATTTTTGAAGATTGTAAGGTCCCAAAAGAGAATTTACTTGGCTCCCTCAACGATGGGTACAGGATTGCCGTATCCGAGCTGGCCGGAGGAAGAATTGGCATTGGATCCATGGCTCTAGGAATTGGCCTTGCCGCCATGGATTTTGCCACCAACTATGCAAAGGAACGCGTGCAATTCGACAAGCCAATCACTTCTTTTCAGGCGATTCAGTGGATGATTGCAGATCATTACACCGAACTTGAAGCTGCAAGGTTGTTGCTCTTGAGGGCAGCATTTCTGAAAGACCAGGGAAAATACTATGCACCACAGGCTTCCATGGCCAAACTTTACGCTACCGAAGCTGCAAACAGGGCCTGTTACAGTGCATTGCAGATGCTGGGAGGCTACGGGTATACGAAGGATTTCCCCATTGAAAGGTATGCTCGAGACGTAAGAGTAACATCCATTTATGAGGGAACGAGCGAAATTCAACGATTGATCATAGCTCGTAATTTGCTCCGGTAGGTGCAAGAAGTTTCCGAATTCTTGTCCGAAGACGCTCCTAAGGGCTTACGTGATAGAGAATAAAGGCGAGCAAGATGCTCGCCTTTCTATTCTTAGAGATGATGTTCAAGTACGGTTTTTATATCTCCGGGAGTCATATTGGCCGGAATTCTTCCTTTCGACAATCGCTCTTCGTAAGTCGGTTTTTCTACCTGATAGAAAGTTCCTATGGGGATTTTTTCTTCTGTTTCGTACGGCCATTCTCGTGCTTTTACCATGGCCTGTTCGTAGCTAGTAGGGTCGTGGTTCTCTTCTGTCAATTCATATGTTTTTTCATTATAAAAATCATAAGTATTGAAGAAGGTATGACAGGGTTGAAGTACATCTATGAAGGAAAAACCTTTGTGCTTTACTGCAGCTTTAATGAGTTCTTTGAGAAGTCCCGTTCTTGCAGCGTAACCTCTTGCTACAAATGATGCACCTGAAGAAAGCATTAACTCTATTGGATTGATCGGTTCCTCAGGGCTACCTTTTGGGGTCGATCTGCCTTTGAACCCGGTTGGGCTGGTTGGCGTAAACTGACCCGTTGTCAAGCCGTAAACCCTGTTGTTGTGGATAATCATGTTGATGTTGATATTTCTCTTTGCAGCAAATATCAGATGAGCCACGCCTTCACCATAAGCGTCTCCGTCCCCGGCATGTCCGATCACAACCAGATTCGGATTAGCCAGTTTAATTCCTGAAATTGCGGGGGGTACTCGCCCGTGGATCGAATAAAATGTGTTTACGTTAAGATAATCCACTATCTTCGCATGGCAACCAATGCCAGAGGCAATGACAAATTTGTGTAAATCTGTTCCTTCGTCTCTTAATTCTCCGAGCGCCTTCCTAACGGCAGTCAGGATTCCGAAATTCCCGCACCCGGGGCACCATGTATTCTGAGCGTAGGTATCAAGTTCTTTAAGTTTTGTCACGAAATTACCTCCTTCACTCTGTTAAGAAGCCCGTCGACAGTAAAAGGCCGTGAATCATACCTTAGAATTGTTTCGTGTATGGTTATTCCGTTGCAGGCCAAAAGCCTTGCCAGTTGACCTGTGGCGTTGGTTTCAATATCAATAACCTTATTAACGTCTGCCAGCGTTTTTTTGAGTGATTCCACGGGAAAGGGTTCCATTATCAGCGGCTGGACAACTTTTATATCGAGTTCTTCAGCTATCTCTGTACACACCCCTTTCGTTGAACCCCAGCAGATGATTGCTGTTTTGGAACTTTCATTTCCGTAAATCTTTACCTGTTCAATTTGTTGTAGTCTCTTTTTCAGAGCAGGTTTCTTTGATAACCGTTTGTCCTGCATTTTCTGTATCTTCGCTGGGTCTTCGGTGGTTATGCCATACTCATCATGTTCATACGATGTGCCTTTGACGGTTGCTTCCGGATCTCCGGGGAAAGCCAGTGGAGAAACTCCGTTGGGGGCAAACGAGTAGCGCTTGTATGGGGCCTTTTTGTCCCAAAGAAGGGGTTCACTTGCTCCTATTTCTATCGTATCCGGATCAAAGCTGAAAAGGCTCTCGCTCAAATGTTTGTCAGAAAGTACGAAAGTCGGAATCTGAAATTCCCAGGCGATATTCATGGCCAGCGCTGTTAAGTAAAAAGCTTCTTCGGTGTCTCCCGGAGCTACAACAAATCTCACGATGTCTCCATGACCTGCATTCAAGACGAAGTGCAAGTCTGCTTGCATTGTGTAGGTTGGGACACCTGTGCTTGGTCCTGCCCTCTGACATTCAACGAAAACTACTGGATACTCACCTTGAGAAGCTAGACTGATTGCCTCGGTCATCAGGGCAAATCCACCACCGGAGGTACCAACCATG
>QMLL01000124.1 GCA_003646715.1 Deltaproteobacteria bacterium | reverse complement strand
TTTCAAAAACGAGTGCTAAATTACAAGAATCACCTTTCAAAGTCAAACCATATAATCCAATTATGCTCTTTTCATTCTCCATGTTTATTGTTAACTTCATGCTAATACATTAGCCTGTTTACAGGATGTTGGTACGGACCTGATTTCAGCCTGGAGGATAAAAAATGTGCGAAGCGAATGCTTACCTGATCAAAGACGGTAAAGAAGAAATGGTAATGGAAGCAGTGGATACCATTGAAAATGAAGACGGAAAGTTGAGAATGGCAAACATTTTTGGTGAGCAGAAAATTCTCAAGGCAAAAATCAAAAGCATGTCGCTGGTCAATCACAAAATTATACTGGAAATCGTATAATATATCGTCAAATCCGTTGTTTAATCAGTGGCTTTGGTCTGATCCTGCCTCTGGTGGGTTCCCATGTACCAGAGAAGTTGCCTGCAGATGCCTCTTATAATTTTGACTTCTCTGGAAAGAAGCTTGAGCCGGGAAAAGAAACGCCTGATATTCTGAAACCAGTAATCAGGATTCTTGGGATCGATAAAATCAATCTTTATTAACACCTCTTTTAAATGTTCATACATGCCTTCCAGTTCGTAAAAACTGGCGAGGCGTGGAGTAAAGGGAGGGGATAGATCCTTGCCCGCCACGAATATTTCGTAGCAAATTACCATGACAGCCTGGGCAAGGTTAAGCGAAGTACATTTACCCGTGGGTATGGTGACCGCTGTATGACAGTACCCGAGTTCACGATTCGCAAGCCCTTTGTCTTCGGGACCGAATAATATGGCGATTTTGTTGTTCTGTGAAATATCTACAAGTTCTTCCGCCAGTTGTCGAGGATCCCTGATTGTCTGCCTGTGACTTCCCGTTCGTGCCGTTGTACCTACCACCCAGTTAAACTCGGACAGGGCTTCTTGAAGGGTATTGTAAATCTTGATGTTTTCCACTATTTCGACAGCGGCAACCGTGGCCATTTTCTGGATTCGTTCCAAGTCGTAGTTTTTTGGATTAACAACTACAAGATTCGAAATCCCCATGTTGCATATAGCTCTGGCGGCAGCTCCTATATTTTCGGGTATGTGCGGTTCGTGCAAAACAACAGTTATGTTTTCAAGTCTGGCTTCCATCTCACAAACGGGTGTTGCATCTGCTCGAATCAAGTATTATTTTTATTATGTAACCCTCAATATTACGGGTGGATATCCACATATTTGCAAGTTCATATAACAAATTCTTTGACCAAACACTAGAAGAAGCTGGTAAAGCGTGATATCAATGTTTATCGAACTATGAAATAATCGTTGAGGAATGTTAAATGCAAGCAATGCGAAAACCGTTCATACTAATTACTTTCTTGGGATTGTTTCTCGCTTTCCTGATGAGCATACCTCATTCGGGATATGCGAAGGAAGGGAAAACCATGAGAGCAGAAAAAATTAGGCATTCCGTGATAGCCGGATCGTGGTATCCGGGAAATCCGGCAACCCTGACTAGGGAAATTAAAACTTACCTGAGTGAAGCTAAGTCTCCGAAAGTCAAGGGGCGAATAGTAGGGCTAATTTCACCTCATGCGGGTTACATGTACTCAGGACCTGTTGCTGCCTATTCATACAAACAAATAATCGGTGAGGATTTTTCCACCGTGATCATAATTGCACCGAGCCATAGGGCGTATTTTGAAGGAGCATCAATTTATAACCTGGGTAGCTACGAAACTCCTCTGGGATTGGTTCCACTGGATTATGGTCTGATAGACGCAATAATGAAAGAAGATCCTGTCGTACGATACGTGCCGGAAGCTCATACCCAGGAGCATTCGCTGGAAATACAGTTGCCTTTTTTGCAGGTAACTCTGGGTGATTTTAAGCTGGTGCCCATAGTGATGGGAGATCAAACGTGGGAGAATTGTGCGAAGTTGGCAAAAGCCATAGCATACGCGGTGAAGAAAGCCCCGGATCCACATAAGGTTCTTCTTGTTGCCAGTACTGACCTATCCCATTTTCATAACTATAACACTGCGGTTAAGCTGGATAGCGTGGTAATCGATGCAGTTAATGATTTTGATCCAAAAGAGCTGAACGATGCCTTGAGAAGCGGTAAGTGCGAGGCATGCGGTGGCGGTCCCATGATAACGGTAATGCTGGCATCCAAAGACCTGGGGGCCACGAAATCTAAGGTGTTAAAGTATGCTAATTCCGGGGATGTAACCGGTGACAGAGGATCAGTCGTAGGGTACATGGCTGCTGTGCTTTACGATAATCCCGGGATACACAAGGGAAAAGAAAAGGAAAAAGTTGGGGTGGATCTTGGCCTGAGCGAAAAAGATAAAAAAGTACTTCATCACATAGCCAGAACGGTGATCGAGAAGGCATGCAAGGGGGAGAAAATACCGGAATTTAAAGTGGATTCTCCGATATTAAAAGAACCGCGAGGTGCTTTTGTAACGCTTCACAAAAACGGACAGTTAAGAGGTTGTATCGGCCATATCAGGGCCACCAGCCCGCTTTACAAGACTGTTGCGGAAATGGCTTACGCAGCAGCATTTGAAGACCCCAGGTTTCCTCCTCTAAGGGCTGATGAGCTGCCATACATTGATATTGAAATTTCTGTTCTTACACCTTTTCGTAAGATCAATGATATAAACGAAATCAAGATCGGTAAGCATGGTTTAATGATAAGAAAGAACGGCTATAGCGGACTTCTGTTGCCTCAGGTTCCCGTGGAGTGGAAGTGGGATTTGAATGAATTTCTGGAGCACACCTGCTTGAAAGCTGGATTACGCAAAGATGCATGGAAAGATAAAGACACCGAAATTTACGTGTTCTCGGCAGAAGTTTTCTAACGGTTCGGAGCATGACAGATGCCTGAAATAACTCGTAGGGAGCTCATAAAAAAAAGCGGGAAGGGAATCCTTGCATGCCTGGCCATGAGTACTGGCCTCGCTTTTCCCCGTGTGTCAAAGGGAGCGGTCCTTCGACCTGTTAAAGGAAAGCTGGGAGTTAAGTTGAGCCCTTACTATGTTCCTCTGGATGGTAAAACGATAAAGTGTGTACTCTGCCCCAGAGAGTGCGAAGTTGATCCAGGGGAAAGGGGATACTGCGAAGTTCGAGAAAATCGCGACGGTAAATATTACAGCCTGGTTTACGGAAACCCATGCGCGGTACAGGTAGATCCCATAGAAAAGAAGCCACTTTTTCATGTGCTCCCCGGGACCAAGTCTTTCTCCATAGCGACTGCTGGCTGTAACCTGGATTGTAAGTTCTGCCAGAACTGGGAAATATCTCAAGCCAGGCCGGAAGAAACTTTTAATTTTCAACTTTCACCCGAGCAGGTGGTCAAACTTGCCCGAAAGACAAGGTGTGCCACTATAGCCTCTACTTATGTTGAACCGACCGTATTTATTGAGTATATGCTGGATATAGGAAAACTGGCCGGGAAAAGCGGCATCATCAAGATTTATCATTCCAACGGTTTTATTCGTCCTCAACCGCTCAAAGATCTTTTAAAAGTACTGGGTGCTGCCTGCATCGATTTGAAAGGATTTACGGACAAATACTACAGGGAAGTAACGGAAGGAGAGCTTGAGCCGGTTCTTGACACAATCAAGGCGATACATAATTATGGGACACATCTGGAACTGGTTAACCTGGTATTGCCTGGCAAAAATGATAATATGGACGAAATCAAGAAAATGTGCCAGTGGATAAAAACAAACGTTGGCCCTGACGTCCCGCTACATTTCAGCCGTTTTTATCCCAGGTATAAATTGAAACATCTACCTCCTACTCCTATAGCAACTCTGGAAAAGGCCAGGGAGGTGGCACTGAGTGTCGGACTCCATTACGTTTACATCGGAAATGTTCCGGGTCATGAAGCAGAGAATACGTATTGCCCAAAGTGCCATGAAATGCTAATTCATCGTGTGGGATACAGGATAGTTAAAAACACTCTTAAAAATGGACATTGCCCGAATTGCGGAACTAAAATTGCCGGTATTTGGAGCAGGAAAGAAGTGAAATGGCAGATGTAATATTTCTGGATAGATTTAAACGTGAATCTGTGGCTACAAAGGCCCTGGAATACTGGAACAAGAGGTTCCCGGAGAAACTTGGAGTGGATACCCGTTTTTCAGACCTGACAGACTCGACGCTTGCCTTTTTGATCCAGTCCAGGGAAGAAAGTAGCTGGGCGACATATGAGCTGATCATGGCGATGAAAAACCTGGGAGGAAAGGCTCGCTTCTTCTTCATGGAAGACAAGGAAAAGATAGTGATAATTGAGCTTGGAATGTTCTTGCTGGATCAATTTCGGTTTGAATGCCTAAAAAGACTGGGCTGGATAGAAAGTTACCCTGCGGAAGAGTATCCGATCCTGGAATTAATTGATAATTATGATGTTCTTTCTGGCAAAATCAGGAACACGAATCCTCTTCTTTCTAAGAACCATCCACAGTACGAAGAATTCGAGCGCGCGACGAAGCTGGACAAAGAAGTGATAATAAGACGTCTTTTTCCTGAGGCGCTGAAAGTGTTTTGCCCCGAGAATACTGGTGACGGCTCGTCTTCAGGGAAGTAGGTATTATTATGGATCAGGACGTCTTTTACATGAAAATTGCTCTCAAACAAGCAAAAAAGGCCATGGAATTTGACGAGGTTCCTGTAGGTGCTGTGCTTGTGAATGAGTCAGGAGAGATTTTGGCGCGTGGTTTTAACCAGCCAGTTAGAAGTTGCGATCCGACAGCTCATGCCGAAATAGTTGCTTTGAGAGAGGCCGCTTTGCTCTTGAAAAATTATCGACTTCCGGGTAGCATAATGTATGTGACGCTGGAACCCTGCTTGATGTGCTGGGGTGCCATATTTCATGCCAGAGTTAAAAAAGTTGTTTTTGGGGCTAGCGAAAAAAAGTACAGTGCTGGCGTTTCAGATTTGTTCACGAGCGGGGAAGTAAGTTTTAATCATAAAGTTGAAGTAACAAAGGGCGTATTGGCTGAAGAGTGCAGCATAATTTTACGCCACTTTTTTGAAAAAAAACGTTAAAATATAAGGTGAACGGAGAGGTACCGAAGTGGTCGTAACGGGGTCGACTCGAAATCGACTTGTCCTGTGAAGAGCAGGGCACGTGGGTTCGAATCCCACCCTCTCCGCCAAAAACATTTGCCTTCCGCGCTAGTTTTTGGTAAGCCCCTATTTGTGGTTCTAAGTGCGGAGAGATGCCCGAGCTGGCTGAAGGGGCACGACTGGAAATCGTGTGTACGCCCGCAAGGCGTACCGTGGGTTCGAATCCCACTCTCTCCGCCATTTCTTTTATACCCAGAAGTTTTTCCCGGAGAGAAAAAAACCGATGGCTTACTTGGTTATTGCGCGTAAATGGCGTCCCCAGACCTTTGACGAGGTGGTGGGGCAACCACACGTGGTGAAGATTTTAAGGAACGCCATTGAGGCGAACAGGATTGCTCACGCTTACCTTTTTTCTGGCGCCAGAGGTGTCGGAAAAACATCTGTGGCGAGAATTCTGGCAAAGACGGTTAACTGCAAAGAAAGAACAAATTCGAACCCGTGTAATAAATGCACATCGTGCACCAGCATAACAAATGGTTCGTCCGTTGATGTTCTCGAAATTGATGCTGCTTCCAACAGGGGTATCGATGAAATCCGGGAACTCAGGGAAAGTGTCAGATACCTGCCTGCAGTGTCGAACTATAAGGTGTACATCATTGACGAAGTGCATATGCTGACGGGACCTGCCTTCAATGCTTTGCTCAAAACTCTTGAAGAACCTCCAGGACATGTGATTTTCGTCCTAGCTACCACTTCGCCTCACAAAATACCGATTACTATTCTTAGCAGGTGCCAGAGGTTCGATTTTAGAAGGATTCCTCTTGCTGAGATTACTGCTCACCTCAAAAAGATAGTGGAAGCCGAGAACCTTTCCATTTC
>QMLL01000123.1 GCA_003646715.1 Deltaproteobacteria bacterium | reverse complement strand
GATGACGAAAATAACTGGGGAGTTGGCTTTTCTTTTGACCAGATTGTATTCAAGGACGTTGCCTTGTTTCTTAGGGGCGGTATCATGGATGATGATGTCGTGAGGTATGATGAAGACAGCGGAGAGCTAGATGGTCCACCTATGAAAGGTGCAATAAGTGGAGGATTCCAGGTTGGCGGTTCTTATTGGGGCCGTGGAGACGACAGGTTTGCCGTCGCATTTGGAAGCGTGTTCCTCGATGATGAGCTCGAAGGTGAATATGGCCTGCCGGATGATATTGCTGATGAACTTCACCTGGAGGTCTATTATACTCTCTCGCTGTTCGAAGGTGGCCTGGAATTCTCCCCGGACTTACAAGTTGTCTGGAACGCGGGCGGGGATGATAATGCCGATACTGTAGCCGTTGGTGGCGTAAGAATGCAGATAAATTTTTAAGAAACACCTCTACCTCCTGGACCGGGGATTCGAATTTTAGGCCTCCTCAAACATTCCCGGTCCTTTTAACGATTCTTGATACAAGTTTCGATCTGATTTCTCAGAGAACATCTCAAATATACATGTGATGTACCTTTTAAGGTCAATGTTTTTTCTTTTCCTTGGTTTTAAAACTTCCCTATACCAGAAGAGAACTTCTCGCTTCTTTCCCATGGTTTTCTATTGATTAGCTTTTGGATTTTCGGAAAAGATTTTCAAAAATTGTGCTTTTAATACCGGTTTTATTTTTGTATTTTTATGTGAAACTGGAAAGGAAAATAGATTGTAATATCAGATCTTTTCTGGTTTATTCACTGTGTATTAGCTGGAGTAAAAAAATGGTCAAGAAGCGCAGAAAGAGACAAAAGCCTACGATTCAAGACTCACAAATTAAGGCTCAAGCCGGACTTCTTGTTGATCGTCTAATGGCCCAGAATCCAAATGGCGAAACCTTGGGACATTTTTTGGAATCTCTTAAGGATACGCTCGCTTCAAACAGGGAACTGGCAATAGCTTTCGTGGAAGAACTGGGAAAACTAAAGCTGGAAATCGCTGGAGACGTCTTTAGAGAAATAGAAGAGCTTTTTGAAGACAAGAAGTACAGAAAGGCAGTAAAACGAGCACATTTCAGACTTGTTCAGAAGGGTATTTTGAAAGAAGAAGAACCGGAAAAAGATAGTGCAGGTACAGTTAGATACATTGTTAGCTCAGTAGATAAACCCTTGTCACTGTGTTACTTTGCAGTCCTCGAACCAATAGGGGAAGAGATGATCTTCGTTTACATGCCCGGCGGTGCCGACAAGGATACAATAGTACAGTTTGTGCTAAACCAGACAAGACAGCTTGGGCTTTTAGTATACGAGGAAGCTTATTATAAGCGAAGCATGGCAAGAGAGCTCGTGCATCATCTAGAAAATTCTTATAAAACGAAGTTCTTCGAGATACCCTTGAGCTATGCGGCGTATCTGTTTGAAGAAGGCCTGTTGCAGGGTGTTATTGAAGGAGGGGGCAAAATCAAAAAGGCCGAACGAGAGTTAAAGAAATATTTCAAACCTGATACTTTGCCGCTGGTCTATGAGCATGTTGATAAGTGCGAAGTTGAAGCTTCGAGGGAATTACTCGAGAAAGCCACCCGATTGCTTGGCGATGCAAGTTTTCCCTTGAAAGTACTCCCTCCAGAAGACGAGATACTGCCAGCAGATAAGCTGAGAAGTGTCTTTGAGAGTACTCTTATTGTCAGTCCCACAACCCGAAAAGAGCAGATGGACGACATAATGCGTGAGGCAATTGTTGATTATTTTGCGGGCAAAAAGCTGGATGGCTTTTTGAGATGTCTTGAAGAAGTGGCCCTGTACTGCTGTCTGAACAATGGAAAGGACAAGGCTCTATGCACCCTGGCCGTGGTTAAGGACCTGAAGGAAAACCGAGAAAACATATCTGATAATATATTCCTTAAAAAGCTATTTTTCAGAACGGCGGCCGTTATTTTGCGAGACGTTTTAACTGACGACGATTTCGAGTTTTACTTTGAAGAATCTTTTGACGAATTGCAAAAGACGGAGAAGGAAGAGAAACAGAGAGAGGGGCTTATCATAGTACCAAAGTAGGGAGAGAAATATAGCGAGAGGGGGATAAAATGTTAACTACACTTCAGGTAAAGTCGTCACAAAGAAGTGAAATGATTGATGTGACAGGGCAGGTGCAGACTGTGGTTTCGAAATCAGGTATAAAGGATGGTATTTGCTACCTTTACGTGCCGCATACAACCGGTGCGATAACGATAAACGAGGGAGCCGATCCAAACGTCGTTGTTGATATACTTACAACCCTGGACAGACTCATCCCGTGGAGAAACAACTACCGCCACATGGAAGGAAATGCCGCAGCCCACATCAAAACAAGCTTGATGGGCAGTTCTGAGAGAATATTTATCGACAATGGTAAACTTGTTCTTGGCACATGGCAGAGGATATTCTTCTGTGAATTCGATGGCCCAAGAACAAGAAAACTGCATGTCAAGGTTGCAAGCTTGTAGCCTGGATTGAAGCTCTGGTGTCTCCTTCGAAGGTGTTGGAAACCCTCGTAGCTTTTAGAGGAAGAAAAGTTTTCTGTTGTCGCTGAGCGAGTTGTCATTCTGGCGAAGGCCGGAATCCACTGATTCCGGGTGTTAGAGTTTCTGGATGCCGGATCAAAGCTTGTCCCTGGCTTGATCAGGGATCCGGCATGACAGACTTGGAATACTGATCTAATTAAGCAGAGGTTTCTTAAATCTGAAAATGGGATTGTTGAGGGCTGTTATAAGTATCAAATTGCCCCGAAGGGGCAGCGATCTTTTCTCCAATCGGCGTCTCCCGATTGGAGAAAAATAAACCCTACTCTGTGCACTCTGCGGCTCTGTGGTTGCACTTATTTGAAAAAAACATGAGATTTTTTTGATAATTATCTGGTGTTGGCTCTGTTGCCCTGGTTATTTCTTTTCGCTTACCATCTTGGGTTCTTTTCCGCAATCAAAATGATGCCAGTCCGTAAATCCCCACCCGTAAGACCACTGGTAAGGAACTCTAAAGCCGATGTCTTCTGCTGCGTCATAAACCCATTGAGGAATATTTCTGGCATCGATCTTATGAAGTCGATCCCTTGCAAACTGCCGCCTGGCCCGACTTATAGGGTTGGGCGAACCATCTTTGACCTCCGGAAAATCGAAAGAATTTATGTCAAACGCGCAACCTATCCGATGGTTTGATTTTCCTTTATGATGTCCATGGATTATTTCTGCGAAACTTTCACACTTTTTGGTAATAACCCGGTAGTGGAAATCTCCGTTTATTTCGTCTCTAAACTCTGCGCATGTAAACGGAGGCGGAGGCTCTTTTTCTATGGCAGCAAAGGTATCCTCACCACACCTTACAGACATTATTGGTACCCGTAGGTCAGCGCTTGCGAGCCCTTCTCTGAAAATGTACTGAAAGAACATGTACGCAAAAGGCGCGAACTCTCTTGAAACCTCAATATATATTTTTGAAGGTCGATAATGTCTCTTGTCGTTTACATTTTTTAAGCTCGGACAAAAATATACATACCCAAGATAGCGATCTTGTTTAGTGATTTCTTCCCATTTCTTTTTGAATCCGCCGTAAAGCTTGACCGTTCTTGAGTAGCGAGGAATCCATACGGGTATGGCAAGTCGAACACCTTCCCTGTACCCGTCGGAAGACTTGAGTCGTCGATAATATTCCCAGCTCCAGGGAATGCGGTGAGCTTCTATCTTTTCTGATGCGCTTTTTCTCAATTCGTACAGGTGGTCAATCCCCACGAGATCATAAGCTCGCTCAATTTTCTTTTTCCAATCTGCCTCCCGGGCTCTCTTGCTCATGCCCCTGTAATACTTCAGTGATACCAGTTGAAGTATTCTTTTTAACCGGGTGTCCAGATATTTTTGCGAGGGTTTAAGGTATTTTGTGTAATCCTTTTCCGGCAGGGCAAACGCACTTGATGCAATGCATGTAAACAACAACAGGCACACGAATTGACAGATAAATCTCGTCGACATTTTGAGGACAATACGCCAGACATTTGGGGAAACATTCGAAGCTATCATAGTAGGGACTTTCGTTCTTAGGCAACAAACTGATGTAATTCTCGCTCAGACAGAAGTGGATTCCCTATCTCAAATTATCAGAAGATAGGTTATCCGGGTTCACATGATTGAGATTTATTAATTTTTTCAGTTCCAGCCAGTTTCCAACACGAATAAATGGATGAGGTTCCTGGTTCCATGGTTGATCAAATACAATAGGTTCAATTCCTGCTTCGTGCAACAGATAGCAAGTCTCAAGCCTGTCTTCCACAAAGTATTTTATGCCTTCCCATCTTAGTACGTCCAGTTTTTTATCCGGATTTCCCGTGGCATAGACTTTTATTCTGTCCCTGGGCACTTCTGGCAACTGGTTGTGTATCCATTTTTTGATACTTTCCCCCCAAACCCGTGCAGTCACGAAGATCAACGGGGATTTTTTAGAAAATTCGGTCAAGATTTCCGCGGCATCCGGGAAGGGTTTTGTTCTCAAGGTATTTTCGTCGTTCAGGGCCTTGCAAATTATTTCAAGTATCAGATCCTTGTCCAGGTCAAGGCACTTGCTGAGATCAAATGTTGTGATTTTCTCACGTTTTACATGCGAAAGTCCGTACTCTTTCTGTGCGATCTCAATGAAAGTATTGATAGTATCTGCAAACACCCCGTCAATATCGAAAGCCAATTCACGGGGATCAATAAATCCTGGTTCAAAAGATTTTTTCATCTAACACAAGTCCTTTTTGATAAATATGCGAGTCGAGAAATGCTTAAAAGGTTTACCTGTTTGTATATTATTCTAGATGATTCTTCTCTTTCATTACCAGAAAAAGAAATAATTTAAAACGAAATAAGCATAGCTATTGGAGAGATTATCCCTGTAATGATTGATCAAGCGGAAATATCCGGGTCAGGAACGCCCCGACAGTGGCCACTGCTGCTCCGAAATAAAAAATCCAGGAGAGAGAAAACTGGTCAGCAAGCCATCCGGATAAGACAGAGCCGGTAATGAATCCAGCGTCGAAAACGCCAGTAAAAATGGTCATCAGCACTGGCATCTCTTCGGGATTTGCCTGGTCTACCGCCAAAACATTCATTAGAGGATAAAGCAGTCCCATTCCGGCGCCATAAAGTATAGTGCAACAGAAAAATACGATAGTACTTTTGATGCCGGGCACCAGAACCAGGCCAATGGCAAATATGATGAAGGAAAAAATCGTAAAATTCTTCTTGTTGTACTTGTCTATGCTTCTTGCTACGAAAAGCCTGCAAAAAATGGCAATTGTTGCTGCAACTCCCAGAAAGCGTCCTGATGATACTTTAACGGATTCTGCCATTAAAGCGATGAAATTCAAAACCGTCGCCTGTCCCTGAACAAAGAAAACTGTTATCACAAGAACCGCCAGGAAGGATTTTTTCTTTAATACGCTTGTGAACGAATTCATCGAACTGCTTTCAGCAAGTACAATTTCTCCTGGCATAAATAGTAGTGCGAGAAAAAATCCGCAAAGAGCAAAAACTCCTTCTACCTGAAACAGGAGTGAAAAACCTTTCCACTTTATTAAGTATTCTCCCATAAGCGGCATCGTCGCAATAGCAAGAAGTATAACTGCACCCACGAAACCAAACGCTTCCCCACGCCTCTCGGCAGGAATTCTCCATGAAATTCCGGTAAACGAGGATGCTATGAAAGCTGAAAACCCAATTCCGTGAAGGCTTCTTAACCCGTAAAGGAAGAAATTTATCTCCCTGGCTATGATGTACAGGAAACCGGAAATGAAGATGATAAATAGCCCACCTACGAGCACTTTCTTTTCTCCGATTTTCTCTACCAACCATCCCATCAGCGGGCGTGAAATAACAGTCCCGGCAGGAAAAAGTCCCATTACTAT
>QMLL01000122.1 GCA_003646715.1 Deltaproteobacteria bacterium | reverse complement strand
GTGATCAAGTGGCGAAAAGCATGCTTTCAGAACATCTACATCGCCCCGCTCCTGGTTGCTGAACCGTCACCGCCGCATGACATCTGGCTGTTCACCAACCTGGCGTGGCAGGACTACGCACAAGAATACGTGGAGCTCTACGGTGGGATATGGAAGCGCTCTCTGGAGGCGCTCTCCTGTTTGCGCCGGCTGTGGAACGATCCGGAGATGCGAACAGACCTCGAGCGTTGGCTGGAAATAGGTAGAGAGTTGAAGAAGCTATCGGAGTCCGTCCAGACCAGAGAGGACAATGTATTGGAGAACAAGTGGCGGCAGTTGATTGCCGGCTGCCACAGATTCCACCCCGCCCGAACAAACCCTGATCCGGTCGTCTTCCCCAAGTTCCCGCTTTCCTCCTCGCAGCAGACTGTAGGACGGACATCCCAGGGTTAAATGTGACATTCGTCACATTCGCACGGCACCGCAGCGCGCAAGTTATGTGATCAATATAACAGAAATCCCCATCCCTGGTCCTTTCGCGGTTTTCTGCGATGCGGTATCTTGTTAGCTAAAAGCCGGAAATATTCGTTATTCCCGGATAAGGGGGTGGAACGATGAGGTCGATTTACAGATTATCCGTTCTCGTGTTCGTCGTATTCCTTTTCGGTACCGTTGCCGCGGCACAGGACTGCGGTAAGGATGCTGAACTCTGGTTCCCGCCGAATGGGGAACAGCTTGATGGTGGAGTTTCCGTTCAGGAGATTACATCGACCGTATGTCAAGGGGAACCGGTGACGATCACGACTACGGTGGACAACATGAGTTGCGGAGAAACGAACGCTGGATTCGACATCGACGTGTACTATGATTCTTACGACGCTGCGCACTTGATCGACACGATCCACGTCGATCACCTCGACGGGTGCGAGCACGTAACGCACACATTTACCTGGGACACAACCGGGGTGACCCCGGGAGATCACCATGTCCTGGTGTGGGTTGACCCGGATAACACAGTTGCAGAACTGAATGAGGGGAACAACCAATACGACATGGGGATCGTCACGGTTAATCCCAACGCCCCCCTGGTCGAGGCGACTAAGGAGTATACCGACGAAGACGGGGGAAATGTGAATCCGGATGATCTGATCATGTATACGGTGAGAATTACCAATACTGGATGTGCTGATCAGGGCGATAATTCCGGGCACGAGTTCGTGGACGACCTGCCCGCCGGGGTGAGCCCGACCGGCACGGTGACCTCAAGCTCCGGAACGGCAGCCGTGGTCGGAGACCAAGTGGTATGGGACGGGGAGATCCCGGCTGGCGGATCGGTGACGATCACGTTCGAGGTGAAGGTCGATTCCGACGTTGCCGATAGCACCGATATCTGCAATCAGGGGATCGTGAACTGGGACTCGGACGGGGATGGGACTAATGACGCCCAGGAGCCGACCGACGATCCGGCTACCTCGACCGATGACGATCCGACCTGCTTTACCGTTTATATCTCCAATGTCGCGCCGTTGGTCGGGACGATCGATGCTCCCACCCTGTCCGAATGGGCACAGATCACCCTCACCGTGCTCATCGCGCTCGCGTTTACGGTGATGCTTCTACGGCGGAGAAAGGCAACCGCATGAACCTCAAAGATAAACTTATCGGTCGAATTGGATTGTTCGTCGGCGGATTGGCAGTCGTCGCCGCCGGGCTGGCGTTCCTCACCGCGCACGACGGGGCAATGGGATCGTTCCAGATGGGGCTCGCTCGGATCGCGGGCGGAATCATCAACCTGTTCGGGGCGCACGTCACCGTCTCTGGGAACACGATCCAGGCGGCTACCGGCTTTTCCCTGGCAGTGGTCACCGCTTGCACCGGTGTGTTCACTACCGGCGTGTTTCTCGTCGGGGTGATCGCCTATCCGGCGCGGTGGAAAGCGAAGCTGATCGGAATCGGGTTGGGAATCTGTGGAATCTTCCTCGTAAACCTGGTCCGGCTGACGAGCCTGTTCTACATCGGGGTGCATTTTCCTCGATTCTTCAACCAAGCACACCTGCTCGTATGGCAGTCGTTGATCATTGTGTTTGCACTGTTTCTATGGCTCGCATGGGCGGGGAGGGTGGCGCATGCTCCGCGTGATGAAACGTAAGTTGAGATTTTCCACGCTGTACCGATTCTTCGGGGTTTTCGTGCTTGCGTTCGCTGCGCTCGTCGCGGTGTGGGGGTTTGTGGCACCGGTGTACAACGTCGCTGTGGCACATGTCGCCTCCCCCTTGTTTCGGCTCGTCGAATCCCCCGATGTGACCGCGGTACGCCCGGATGGTCCTGAGCTTTGGATCTATCGAACTGACACAGGCGGAACCCTCCGACCGTTCAGTTACTTCGATCCCTACATCTACTTCGGGGTCGTGCCCCTAGCCGCGCTCCTTATCGCCACCCCGGCCGGATTGGCGAAATGGGGACAGCGGCTTGGGCTCGGGCTCACTGCGCTGTTCGCGGTGCACGTCATCTACCTCGTCGGCTCGGTCGAGCTGACCTACGCCGCGATCGGGCTTGCTCCGATCCCGGGCGGGGAAGGGGGACGCCCGTTCCTCGATTGGGCACAAGTCCTCCTCCGTATCGGATGGCAGGCGGCACCGGTTGTGATCTATGTCGCCCTTAGTTTCGGGTTCTGGCGTGGTGCACTGCACGGTGTTTGGACGCCAAGGGAAGTTGGAGTCACCGGAGAAGGAGGAACGTTATCGTGAAAAAGAAAAGAATGATCGCATACGGACTGGCGGCCGCAGCGGTTCTCCTCGTCTGGGGACTCGCCGTGGCCACGGACGCTGAGCTCTACTTCTCCACCGACAAGAATGGTGCCAACCGGGTGACCAAGGTGCAGGAAGGGGAGCAGATCTGGATCTGCGTCGTCGATCCGGACGAGGACATCGACTGTAACGACCGGGACAAGATCTGGACCGACGTCAAGGTGATGGACGCCAAGACCGGGGCGCACATCGTGTGGAAGAGCTATAAAGATGAGAACGGCGATGCAAATGGGAAGAAGTTCGGCGAGGCCGGGTACACCCCGTACAAGGGGCACTTCCCCGGCCCGACCGCCGGCTGGCTCGGAGGAGACTACCTCGAGGAGACGGACGCGAGCACCGGGCTGTTCGTAAGCAGCCGCCCGTTTCAGATCGGGACGCGCGTTGGCTTTTCCCACGACGGACGGGACGGAGCACACATTACCGGACCGTACGATGGAACGGCACCAGGAGCGGTGAGCCCGACCGACTTCGAGTGGGGCGGATATCTCTACGCCGACGCGGACGGAGACGGGGTCGGAGACGAGCGGGTGTGGGTCGATGCGACCCATCAGTTCGTCCGCGCGATGGACAATTTGGCGGCGAACCATGGAATTCCCTCGGGGAGCGCCTATCTGCCGAGCGATACGAGCGGCACGGGCGGCCAGGACTACGTTCTCGGCCGGTTCGAGAACATGGACACGATTGTGGGGCTGTACGTCGATCCGAACGATGCAAAGGATGTCGCCGTCGCCCAGGGGAAGATCATCGATACCGTCTCTCAGGTCGCTTGGGATAAGGAAGTCTATCCCGACGGGCGGGAGGCGGCGACTTTAACGGTGACTGATCCGGATGAGAACCTGAACTGCGACGCGGTGGAATACGTCCCGGTGTTCATCATCGTCAACCCCGGCTCGTGGAACCCGCTTAAAACGCACAGCGCGACCAACTTCTGCTCCCTGAAGCGCTACGGCGGAGTGAAGAGCCTGGCCGGAGATGTGCTCAATCAACCGATTGAGTGGTACTCAATCTACGACAGCGGGTTGAAGACTACGGACGTGGACCTTGCCGCGGACGGGAGCAACCAACCGAACGCGGACGGGACGTACTACATCGAGTATCCAACCGAATCGGACGACAACGTCACCTGGTTCGACACCGCCAGCGATTCCGGGGTGACGCGGGTGATGTTCTACGCTCAGGAGACCGGGGCCGATACCGGGGTGTTCACCCTCCGCCTTAACCACATAAACCACGACCTCGGGTTCAAACATCTGAACGTGCACGACGTCCTCGTCGCCTACTACACCGATCCGAACGATCAGGACGACTTCAACCTCGCCACCGCCTACATCGGTGAGCGTGCTCACTCCGTGACGAGCTTCACCGACGCGGACCGGAACGACCAGGGAGAGTTCTGGCTCGGACGGACCCCGGTTTACGTTCAGGTGACCGATTCCAACGCCAACACCGACGCGTGCTGCCCGGAGAAGGTGGTGGTGCATGTGTGCGATCCGCACGAGGTGGATGACTCGGAGTGGTTGGTGCTCGACGAGACATCGAGTAACTCACCGGTGTTCTTCATGAACGCGGGGATGAAGCTCGGTCCGGTGTGGGACGCGCTCGGGACGAGCCCGATCGGGGCGAACGGCGGCTACTCGCTCCAGCTCGACAACTGGACCCTGGAGGGGTTCAACGAGGACGCGATCTACGCGCGCTACAACGATGTTGCCTACACGGATGAGACCCTAGTCGGACTCGGAGATTCCGACCCCGCTACTTCGTTCCCGCCGACGATCAAGGAAGTGCGGGTGGCGAACGACGTGTCGTTTGACGTCATCCACGTGGCTGACACCGAGGTGACCGATTACGACGGAGCTACTGCTATGTACTTCCTCGACCGGAATGGTAACCGGGTGACCGGGTACGCTAACTCCGACTGCCTGTTCGTCGAGCTTGTCGATCCGGACCAGGACGAGGATCGATATCGCCGCGAGCGGATCGACGCGTTCTGGGACGGGGGACAGAGTCTTCCGTTCGGGCCGTGGGACTACGACGAGAACCACGCCGACAGCTGTGGATTCGAGGACGAAAAGCTCCATCCGGTGAACGACCTGCTCGGGGATACGAACATCTTCACGAACGGACAGTTCCCCAAGCTGTACGTGCTCAACCCGCGTAACGGCCGCTGGGCGGCGTTCGACCTCCTTGAGACCGGGGTTGGGACCGGCGATTTCGTGAGCGTTACCTGTATCGACCTCGTCAGCCAGTATTCCTGCGTCCCCACCTTGGGGGTGTTGCCTGGAGATACCCTGATCGCGGTGTATCAAGATCCATCGAACCATTCCGATATAGCGTGGACATCGATCAAGGTGGCAGTCGGTGGAGGACAGCCACAGGGGTCAACTACCGAGTTCACCGACGCATCCGGAACCCCAGTCGACGCTTATACCTTCGGCGAATCGGCCTACGTCACAGTCCTTGATCCGTCGGTATCGGGGGCGGGAACGCTCCCGGGAGCGGTGCGGATCGACGGACAGAGCTACGATCTGGCCCCACTTGTCGGCGCTCCTGCCGGTACGTTCATCACCGGTCCGATCCCGCTGACCGCCCCTCCTGGTTCTACCATAACCGCAGTGTACACCGATCCATCCGACCCGAGCGACACCAGCTCGGATAAAGTTCAGATCGTCGCTGCCGAGCTGTACGTTGATCGGTTCTACGCCGGGCCGAACCCGTTCTCGGACACCACCGCATTCGGATACGCTGGGACCGGACTGGCGGTCGAACTCACCGTTACGGTGTACGACCTCGCCGGGCGGCTGGTGTGGGAAGGCACCAGGGAGAACGCGCTCTCCATCCCGTGGGATGGGACCAGGACCGATGGTAATGAGCTCGCCAACGGTCCGTACGTGTACGTAATCACCGCCACCGACGGGACGAACACGTTCTCCGGTAGGGGGACGGTGTTCATCCGACGGTAGGATCGGCTGCGGGATGAAATAAAAACGGGCGGCCGTGCGGCCGCCCGATATTTTTTGTTCCGTGATACGCGGTTTACGGCTCACCCGGCCACGGGCCGATGACGCCGTCGACTGCCCATTCGAGGGAGATCAGGGAGTCGACCGACATCCACATCCCCTTCGGCACTTCGAGGTTGCCCTTTCGATCCTTGATCGGG
>QMLL01000121.1 GCA_003646715.1 Deltaproteobacteria bacterium | reverse complement strand
GAGAAAATAATGAAGAAAAAATGCGGCTGGGTAGCAGAACTCGATGGAAACCCCATTGGATGCATATGCTTATACGATAAAAACTGGATCCACATATCTGTCCTGCCTGAATATCGACTAAAGGGTTTCGGTAAGCAGATGCTTGAAAAGCTCCCGGTGAAAGGCATGACTGTTTGGGCCAAGATACCTAACTCCAACGTTGCCGCAATAAAGCTATTCCAGGGTGCCGACTACACCGACTACGACTTCACCAGGGACTACGTGATCATGCAGAGGAAATACTAGAAGTAATACTTTCAAAAAAAGGAGTGTGGAGAAGTGTGCGCTAAAAAATACCACCTAATATGATAGACTTTTTTCTTGACGCTTAATCCCTATTAACTTATACTCCTGCGCCACGATAAGCACAGGTTTCCTGTATACGTAGGAAGCGTTCATAAGCCATGAAGAATCCATTTGAAGCGTTCAGGGATTATTTCGAGGATCATCCCAGTAAAACCAGCATCTCCAAAACAGGAAGAGAACAGGAATCCAACATATTACCTATCTTGCCATTCTTTGAGAAAATCAGAGAGGAAAGCACACCATTAGCAGCGATCGTTTTAAACAATACAGTTATCGAAGGTTTATACAAGAAAATCATCAAACTAGTTGAAAATTATGCGTTTTCAGCAAGCCAGATAGAGGATTTCACTTACAAACTCTGTCTGGAACTTATCAAGGCGCCTTTTGATTCCATCAAGGGAGGAATTTTTATATCCGCATTGATTAACACAAGTCCCGGGAAACTATTCTTCCTGGAAATCCCAGATTCGAATCATTTGGTGCATTTTCTTGGCTATCAGTTGCCCGAAGGCAAGACTATCGAGATTGACGGAAACACCGGGGACTTCTTGGGTACGAATCTTTCCGGGGGAACCATCTCTGTTAGCGGTAACGTTCGAGACTGGGCCGGTACGGGAATGAAAGGTGGCAGAATCGTAATAAATGGATCATGTGGTAGATTTGCTTGTGAGTGGATGAGGGGTGGAAATTTTTTGGTCACCGGTAAAATAGAAAGTCTGGGAAAGGTAATAAAGGGAGAAATAAGAGAACACTGGAGAGAGTAACCAGCGAGGCTGACCAAGCTACCCCAGGCAGACGCTTCAGTTAGCTCAGGTACACAATGCATGCAAACAGATCCGAAAATCTTCTGAAAAATACGTGGCAAGTTGTAAGAAAACGGTTGCTGTTTCCTGAAAGCCCCATGCCTGAAATAACCACGTTTCCTTCTAGCTGGCCTGCAATGGCAATCAGAAACAGAAAAATCCTGGTTAACGAAAATTTCTTGTGTAAGTACTGTGAAAAAATATCTCCTATAGATGTTCTGGGTGCTATCCTGACTCATGGGCTTGCCCATCACTCCGTATGCCCGTGGGATCTCAGGACGCATATTGAACTATTCAACGAAGCCACCACAATTCTGCAAAGTCCATATTACGGACGTTTCGTTGTAGACTTATTCCTGGATATGGTTGTTGACTGTTACTGTTTTGATCACGGATGGAACGGGATCGAACTTATCCTCAAAGCAGTTTCCAACTGTGATAATCCGTTTCTAAGGATTCTGTTGCCAGTTTATGCCAAAATACGCGGAGACAAGCCTTGGGCCAAAAGTTCGATTTTGGATTGTGGAACCATAGAATACTTATCAGAAATAAACTACCTGGACAGGAAGAATTGGTTTAGAAGTATCAGGAAAGTAGCACGTGCTCTCAGGAAATACTTGCCCCAACTGTTGTCAGATAAGACCTTGGCGCCACCCCCTATGGGATACCATGATGTGTATTCCTATGGAACCATGGAGCTCCCGGAATCATTCCGAGGTCTGGCTCAACAGACCGAGGATCCTACCGCATTTGAGCGCATCTTTTCATCTGTAAAACACGCATATGGAAAGTCCGAAGATGGAGAACCAGGAGGCAAAATGGGCAGGAGCCTGGGAAGTGAAATACGAGCAAATACGCTTTTCTACATGTGCCTGGCGGATAAATACCGGATGCGGATTAGAAAGAGAGAGATCAGGAAGGACGGCGCTCTATATCCGTTTTCTCATGAGCAATGGAGTGTATCCGATCCGTTTTATGATATAGATATCTGGAACAGCATGGGAAAAATCCTCCCACCGCTTACTGTCAAATGGAAAAAAAGAGAAGGTGAAGGATACACATCACAGGATAGGGTGCCCGATTGCATGATCATGATAGATTCATCCGGAAGTATGCCCAACCCTTCTCAAACACTTTCTTATGCTGTACTGGGCGCCAGCTGTGCCGCAGACGCCTACCTTCGGGAAGGGGCATCGGTATCGGTCTATAACTTCAGCGACGCTCCCGCGGGAAACAGAAAATTGATTGTCGACTCCAGAGATCGCCAGGAAATCTATGAAACTATTTGCACCTATTTCGGAGGAGGAACTGCACTAGAGATAAATTTACTTTCTGGAATGATCGGGAATAAACAACTTGATATATTCCTCATTACTGATATGGAAATTACTAATCTTGAACACCTGATCAAGCTATTTGAATCCTTGAAAAACATCAGGGTTACTGCTGTTTATGTTGGGGAAAAGAAAGGTGTTGAACGCTTTCAACAGGCGGCCAGTAAGATGCAAAACGTTTCTGTTTACGGGATAGAGAAGCCTCATGACATCATGAATATAGTGCTTGGTCAGATAAAGAAATATATACATAATTAAAAGATGAAAATTGCTATCATATCCGACATTCATTCGAATATTGAAGCCCTTCACGCAGTGCTCAGGAAAATAGACAAAGAAAAAGTAGACGTCATAGTAAACCTGGGTGACATAGTTGGCTACAATGCCAGCCCTGATGAATGCGTTACTGAGATCAGGAAGTGTGAAGCTATCAGTGTTTCAGGAAACCATGATTCTGCAGTGCATGACCTCACAGCTCGAGAATCTTTCAATGTTTTTGCGAACCAGGCAATCCGCTGGTCTCATTTCAAGCTCTCAAAGGAAAACAAGGATTTTCTGAAAAAACTGCCATTGCTTGCCATTGTGTGGGACAGATTCATTGCTTGCCACGGCACTTTGAAAAGCAATGATAGTTATATTGTAAAACCATTTCAGGCCAGGCGCATGTTCAATATTATGAGAAAGGAATACCAGAGGATAAATATTTGTTTTTTCGGACATACACACCGCCAGGCAGTGTGGTCCAGGGATGTCAGGGGTAAAGTAAAACAATTGAAGCTGAATGAAAACCCTATACACCTTAACCCGGAAGAAATGTATTTGATAAACCCTGGCAGCGTGGGTCAACCGAGACAGAATGACTGGCGGGCATCGTTTCTTACATTTGAACCCGAGGAAGCAAAGATAACTTTTTACTCAGTACCATATGATTTATATAAAGCTCAGCAAAAAATTCTGAAAGCGGAACTGCCATCTTTTCTGGCTGAAAGACTCGCAGAAGGAGTCTAAAACAGACATTAGCGGGATTAAGACATTTTATCAGAAATTAGGATCGCTCAGTTTACTTTCGGGAAAAAGAAGGGGGAGAACGTATGGAAATAGTGGCCAAGCAAGGGAAGTTAAAGGACAGTACTATCGTAACGATTCGTCCGATGGTAAAGGGTGATGCGGATGCCCTTGTAAAGTTTTTTAAAAGCCTGCCTGATGATTTGCTATTATTTGTCAGGCACAATGTCAGGGACGAGTCAGTAGTAAGAATCTGGGCAGAGAATCTTGATTACAAGAGAGTCTTCCCGTTACTTGCCACTGTGGAAAACAAAATCGTGGCAGATGTAACCCTTCACCGCGTTCCTTTCGGATGGAAAAGACATCTTGGAAAGGTGAGGATAGTGGTATCTCCAGAGTACCAAAAACTCGGGCTGGCAACCCTAATGCTTAATGAAATAGTCGATTTGGCAGCAGAATTCGGACTGGAAAAACTGTGGGCAGAAGTTCCACTGGATTCCAGAGGCGCCATCGCTGCTTTCAGAAATGCCGGCTTCTCCTGCAAGGCGGTAATAGAAGATCTGGTAAAAGACAAAGAAGGCAGAAATGCCGATATTCTTATAATGATCTGCGACGTTGCTGCTCACTATGATCAGTAGTATTGAGATTGTTCATAGCCTTCTTCTTTCCGTAGTCGGGATTTATGCGGAGGAGATCTTCCTTAAGTTCTATAGCGTCTCTATACCTTTCCCCTAGGTCTTTCTTTAGGCATTTTAGAATAATCTCTTCAATATTTGTATCTATATCTGGATTGAACTCACTGGGAGGAATTGGATCGTATTTTAAAATCATATCCACCAGATCCTCCTGAACTTCATGATAAAATGGTAGATAGGAAGTATACAACAGATACATGATTACCCCAATTGCCCAAACATCGCTCGCTATCGTGCTCTTGCCCATAATCTGCTCAGGGGCCATGTACGGCCTTGATCCAATAATGGTACTGCTGTAGGTTTTCTGAGACAGATCTTTTGCCGAACCAAAGTCAAGTAACTTTACGTTTCCCCTAGATTGCACCACGATGTTTTCCGGTTTCAGGTCCCTGTGAGCAATCTGAAAGCTATGTGCGTAAGCAACAATGTCCACAAGCTGTCGTATAATCGACTCTGCATCCCGCGGTTCAACTCCAAGGACAGTCTTTTTTTCCAGGGTGTCACCTTCAACATATTCCTGTATCAGAACAAAAAGGTCCCGGTGGTAAACCACGTCCTCAAGTCTTACCGCGTTTGGATGCCCCAAAAGCTTTTCGAGGATCTTTGCTTCTTTCTTAAATTGAGGATTCAGCTTTTTCTCAAGCGGTATTTTAGCCACCAGGAAGAAATCTTTCTGTGAAGATTCAATATCCCTCACTTTCCAAACTTCACCAAAACTCCCTATACCCAACCGCTTAACCTTCTCATACCTTTCCCCGATAAGCTCCGTGATTTTCATAAATGACATAAGCTGGCCACCAAAAGGAAGTGCGGGGATAATTTGCTTGAGAAAGCTTCTCACGTAGCCCTCTCCCGTGGCACAGGCACGCCTATCTTCTCTTACCTGGATATTCTCTCCCTGATACCCGATAATTCTTCCCTTTTCGTCATGAACCACTTCGCCGGATACCAAAATCGAGATTTTTTCGCCGTCTTTTCTCTTAAAGTGGACACACATCCCATCCACCCGGCCGGCTTTTTCCATTGCTGCTCTAAAGCGCTTTCTATCACTGGCATCCCAGTAGAGGTGCTTTTCAATGTCTATTTCCAGCAGTTCTTCTTTGCTATCGTAGCCCAGCATGCGAACCAGGGTTTCATTACAGTCCAGAAACTTGCCCTCCGGGGTTGTAAGAAAGAAACCATGTGTTTCACCGTCAAAAATCTCGCGATACCGGGAAAGGGCCTGTTGTTCTTTCAATTTTTCTTCCGCTGCCCGGGCAACAACGTTTACCCTCATTAATAATTCATCCTTAGATCCAGGCCAGATAACGTAATCCGATGCCCCGAGGTTAATCGCCCTTGCCACAAAATCTTCCACGAATTTTTCTATTACCAGAAGGATTCCAATATCTCTCGTCGTACCCCTGTTTTTCAGTCTCTGGAAAATATCAAAACCGTGGAGCTCCGGGCTCTGGATGAATAGAACAATAACATCTGGACGAGTCTTCTCGGCTATCTCTATCGCCTCCTGGTCATCCTGTGCCCAGAAGACAACATGTCCGGCATCCGCAAGTATCCCGGAAATCTCGTCAAGCTTTTCCTGGTCTTTTTCTATTACCAGTATTTTACGTTTCAATTGATTAGCACCTCTTTGCCTATTGGCAGAGTGTCTGGAACTCCTTTTTCCATTGCAAAGACAAACCACATTTTATATAAGGATATTAAACCAGCCAGGGCAGATTGAACCACCTACTACTGTTACATTTATAACATTTTCTACGATAGTACAAGG
>QMLL01000120.1 GCA_003646715.1 Deltaproteobacteria bacterium | reverse complement strand
AATGAACAGAGAAGCTTTCTTTGAACTGGGTACCAATCCAGAATCTCCGGGGGCAGGATTTAACATGACAGCGCTTGCCCTTAAAACGTGTCGTTTCAGAAATGCGGTAAGCAAGAAGCACAGGGAAGTGACAGAAAAGATGTGGCAGGGGCTGCTCAAGAGTGAGGCTTCCCACGACGGAAACATCGATTATGTCACAAACGGGATTCATGTCCCCACCTGGATAGAACCTAAAGTAATGCTTCTTTTCAACAGGTATCTTGGCCCAGACTGGATAGAACATCACGATGAACCTCCTATCTGGGAACTGGTAGATGAAATACCGGATAGAGAACTCTGGGATATACACTTCGGATTGAAAAACAAGCTTATAAATTTTATCAGGGAACGGGTACGTAAACGCTGGATTGAAGATCGTATAAATCCTTCGATCGCCATGGCCGAGGGGGTCATGCTTGATCCAACTGTGCTCACCATAGGTTTCGCAAGGCGCTTCGCGACGTATAAAAGAGCAAACTTGATATTCCATGACAGGGAACGTTTGAAAAGGATTGTAAACAACAGATGGCGCCCTGTTCAGATAATTTTCGCAGGAAAGGCCCATCCAGCCGATTCCCCTGGCAAAGAAGTCCTGCAGCAGGTATTTCTTGCAGCCAAAGATCCAGAGTTTGCTGGCCGCATAGCTTTCGTGGAGGATTATGGGGAGCAATTGGCACAATACATGGTTCACGGGGTGGACGTATGGCTCAACAACCCGATTCCACCATTAGAAGCAAGCGGAACAAGCGGTATGAAGGCCTCTTTGAACGGAGTTCCGCACCTCAGTATCCTGGATGGATGGTGGATAGAAGGATACAACGGAGAAAACGGCTGGGCATTTGGAGAAGAGCACATCGAAGGAAACAGAGATCACGCAGACGCCGAAGCTCTATACAATATCCTGGAAAATAAGATAATACCGCTTTACTATAATGTTTCCAGCGAGGGAGTGCCGGAAGGTTGGGTAAAGGTAATGAAAGCTGCTATAAAGAGCAACGGGCCAAGATTTTCAGCAAGGCGAATGGTTAAAGAATATACTGAAAAATTCTATAATCCGGCATTGCGGGGTCTCATAGTATGAGGAAATCATCAAAACTCGTCTCCATTTGCTTGAATCGGGAGGAGAAGATGTTTGACGAACTGAAAAAGGTAATGACAGGCAGGAGAAGCATCCGAAAGTACCTGGACAGGGAAATACCGAGACCTGTTCTGGAAGAAGTTATCGAAACGGCACTCTGGGCTCCCTCGGGCATGAACAGACAGGATTGGGAAATTGTGGTAGTTTCTGGTAAAAAAAGAGACGACCTTGCGCATCTTGTTGCAAAAACCAAAAAACATGTAGTACCTCTTCTGGAAAAACTTTTTCCGGAAAAGATAATCAAGATTTCCTTGCAAGTTTTCGAGAATTTTGGAGGTGCTCCCACGGTTCTACTCGTATACGTACCCAGGGAGATACCAAGAGTTGATCCGGACATGAGTGAAATGGAACTCTACCATGCCGAATTTAAAAGATTCAACAGGATCCTCAGTGCTTCAGCACTGGTTCAGAACATATTACTTGCAGCTCATGCCAAGGGTTTGGGTACATGCTGGATGACTGGCCCAAAGTACGTTGAAAAGGAAATAAATCAACTACTGGGAATGGAAGACAAAGAACTCGTGGCTATAATTCCTATCGGGTATCCTAGTCAGTCACCGCCCGCTCCACCAAGAAAACCCAATGTGGTAAAATGGTTAAGTGAATAACATGGTTCATTATAGTTAAAAATGATACGTTTAAAAAGATTACCTGCAAATATTGAGCAGAAATTGCCCGAACTATCCAAAAAACTAGAAGCTCATGAGAAAGTAAGCAGCTTTTACATTTTCGGGAGCCTGGCTACAGGTAATTTACGCCCTTTGAGTGATCTCGACTTTGCGATTCTTTTGTCGAAAGGAATCCCGAAAGAAAATTTTTTTGAAATAGAACTTAATTTAAGGGAACTTATTGAATCAACACTCAAAACGGAGGAATTCGATCTTGTAGTATTGAACTCTGCTCCACCCGGATTCTCTTATAACGTATTGAAAACCGGAAAATTGCTTTTTTGCAAAGACAGGGAACAATTAATAAATTTTCGGGAACGGGTCGTAAAGTACTACCTGGATTTCAGGTATTTCCGAGATCAGTTTACAAGCGCATTTTTGGAAGGGATTGGATACTGTGGACGAAAGGATCGCTGACCATTTGAAACTGCTCAACAAATATACAATTTATCTGAAGGAGATTGCACAAGTCTCAAAAGAAAAATATATTTCCGACCATATTTTGAGGGCAAGTTCCGAGAGATACCTTCAACTAGCTATCGAATCCTGCCTAAATATAGGAAACCGTTTACTCTCCATTGCACAGTTTTCGGCACCGATTAGCACTCCAGAAACGTATGCCGATGTTTTTAAGGAAATTGGACGCTTATGTGATATCCCTGAAGATTTCGTGGATAAACTGGTAAAAATGGCAAAATTCAGGAACATGTTAGTGCATTTGTACTGGGAACTGGAACCGGAGAAGATTTACCAGATTTTACAGAATTCTATTAATGACTTTGAGAGGTTCCGTGATCTCATAGTTGATTGTCTGACAAGCATAACGACCGGAGACGATTTACTGAAATAAAAAGTTTCCCGCCTAGATTTTTCTCGGGGTTTCCTTATACAACCTCCTAAAGAAAACCGTCACGAGAGCTCAAGTTACTTGAACTTTCAGAAAATTTGATAGCTTCTTGACAGATAAAATTTCACAGAGTAAGATCCATTTAAGTGTTTACTTAATCAAAAAACGGGAAATGGAAAAACTACTCCTCCAGCTAAAAGCCTTGGCAGACGAAACACGTTTTGCGGTCATAAAAATGCTCCTCAGACATGATCTTTGTGTAGGAGCATTAGCAAACAGACTACGAGTATCAAGGCCGGCAGTGTCACAGCACATGAAGATTTTGCGAGAAGCAGGTCTCGTTTCAGGCGAAAAGCGTGGATACTGGATGCACTATAGAGTTAACCGAAATGAACTAAAAAAAGTAGCAAAAAAACTTTTGGACCTGGCAAGTATCGAAACAACACTTGAGCACGCATGTGTTCGGGTGAAGATCAAGAACGGTACTGGTACCAAAATTAAAATAAAAGAAGGGAGGGAAAAAGAAATGTGTAAGTGCTGTTGCGAAAAACCTGAAAAATTAAAGGGTAAACCGGAAGATTGCTCACCAGAACAGATAAAAGAATGTCACGGGGACACCAAGAATCATCCATGTGTAAGCAAGGATGAAGAATGATTCTTGAAAATATTTGCCAATGCTGATTTAGACCGAGATTACTCTCTTTCTCCGAGGAACTGATAATGAGTCTTGCTCTTATACTTGTCATCGTTTTTTGTTCGTCTCTTGTGCTCACGATGATCGGGCTAGGCGGGGGATTAATCTTTTCCCCGCTTTTTGTTCTGCTTAACTTCCCAAAAGGGATGGCTGTATCTGCTTCTCTTTTCCTCAATGGAACCGCGGCCATATCTGCTGCCATAGTTTATGTTCGAAAAAAGATGGTGGACTTCTCTGTGGCCTTACCGCTCATTGTAACAGCATCACTCGGCGCACCACTTGGCGCTCTCACTACTCACAGGATAAATATTCGCATATTCTTAATAGTAATGGCCGGAGTTATATTCATTGCCGCGATGAGAATGCTGTTTTCTGGCCAGGTTAAAGAAGAAGTTGTCGAAATAGGCAAATGGAGAAAAATCTTTGGGGGATGTTTAATTGGACTGGTTATCGGTTTTATTTCGGGGATGCTCGGTATCGGAGGTGGCGTTTTTGTCGTGCCACTTCTTATCTACATTCTTAAAGTACCAACAAAAATAGCAGCAGCGTCCTCAATGTTTATTGTTTGTTTTTCATCAACCAGTGGTTTTATTACTCACGCATCCATCACCAACCTGGACTGGAAATTTATCCTCCTCGCTGCTATTTTCTCTTTCACTGCAGGTCAGATAGGCTCCAGAATAATGGCAGAAAAGCTGAAGGGGAAAACCATCAGGCGTATGTTCGGAATTGTCCTTCTCCTTTTCTGTGCAAAATTACTACAGAAGGCATTTATGGGATAATGAGAAACTACAGGTTTGATCGGCTCGAAATTGCCGGTTCTCTGGGAGATCTCGGTACACTTTTGCCGCTAGCCATCGGCATGATCCTCATAAACGGATTGAACGCAGCGGGGCTCTTCTTCACCGTTGGAGTTTTCTACATCCTGTCAGGGATCTACTTTGGAGTCACTGTACCCGTCCAGCCGATGAAAGTGATTGGGGCATACGCGATAGCAACAGGATTATCCGCTCAACAGATCCAGGCATCCGGGCTTCTCATCGGTGCATTTCTGCTGTTAATCGGTGTTACAGGAGCCATTACACTGATTGGCAAATATGTTCCCAAACCGGTGGTTCGAGGTGTTCAACTCTCTACAGGAACATTGTTGATGGCAGAAGGCGTAAGATTCATGATAGGAACAAGCAGGTTTCAGGTACTAAAAAATGCTGCAGAGCCTTACCTGTATTTGCAGGCATTTGGACCGATACCCATTGGAATCATAATCGGATTCGCCGGAGGACTGGTAACTCTTCTCTTTCTTAATAACAAGAAGTTCCCGGCAGGGTTACTCCTGATAATCGGGGGTACCTTAATCGGTGTTCTACTTGGAAAAACCGGAATTCTCAAGCAAGTATCCCTATCTGTTGGTTTTCCCAAAGTTTTACCCTTCGGTTTTCCGACCTCTGCAGATTTTTCATATGCTTTACTGATATTGGTTCTGCCTCAGATTCCCATGACGATAGGAAACGCAGTAATAGCCAACGTCGATCTATCCCGCGAATATTTTGGCGAACATTCGAAGAAAGTCACCTACGGGGCATCGTGCATAAGTATGTCACTGGCAAACTTTCTAAGCTTTCTGCTGGGAGGTATGCCTTTATGTCATGGTGCCGGTGGACTGGCAGCCCACTACCGATTCGGGGCACGGACTCCCGGTTCCAACATCATAATCGGGTCTTTCTTTGTAGCGCTAGCCATATTATTTGGGAAACATGCGCTAGGTATTGTTTACCTGATACCGATGTCAGTACTGGGTATCTTGCTCCTTTTTGCAGGAAGTCAGCTCGGTTTAACAATTCTAGACGTCGAAGATCGGAAAGATTTGTTCGTTGTATTAATGATACTTGGAATCACCCTTGCTACAAACTTAGCGGCAGGCTTTATTGCTGGAATTCTGGTAGCTTATATGCTCAGATCCGAAAAACTGTCGGTTTAATTAATCTAGCATTCATGATGCGGAATCAAGTACTTTCCTTATCATTAGAGAAAGATCTTCTATCCTGAAAGGCTTTTGTATAAACCCGTTACACCCTCTCTCCAATATATTTTGTGCCTGGCTTTCCACGCTATAACCACTGGAGAGAAGCACCTTGACGCTGGAATTAATAAGGCGCAACGAATCAAAAGTTTCACCACCTCCCATTCCGGGCATTATCATATCCAAAATTACCAGGTCAATATCAGTGGCCAATTTTTCATACAACTGCACTCCCTTTTCACCACTGTTTGCAGTGACTACTGAGTAGCCCATTTTCTCCAGCATTCTTCTGCCAACATCCAATACCTCCCCTTCGTCATCGATCAGGAGTATCTTCTCACTACCTTCAATTATGTTTTCCGAAAATGCACCCTTTTCTGCCATTTCTTTGTTTGAAACTGGTAAATACACGTTGAAAGTAGACCCTTTGCCCTTTTCACTAAAAACCTCCACGGTGCCACCGTGATTTTTTACGATCCCGTACACTGATGCCAATCCGAGTCCCACGCCCCGTTGTTTTTCTTTAGTCGTAAAAAAAGGTTCAAAGATT
>QMLL01000119.1 GCA_003646715.1 Deltaproteobacteria bacterium | reverse complement strand
TACTCTTTCTTTCCCGACACCTTCCTGGTTCTTTTTGGCATGGCTGGCCATGGTGCCCATTATGTTTTCAATAGAATCATGTAGTTATCGACAATCTTTTATGCTTGGATGGTCTGCAGGGTTTGTACATTTTACTTCTCTTCTTTACTGGATTTATTACGTGGTTAATCATTACGGTAAAGTACCAATGCCGCAGGGGGTGATAACCCTTTTGTTGCTAACTTCATATCTGGCGTTATTTCCTGGTTTTTCCTGCGTTATATACAAGCTGTTAAATACCAGATGGTTTTTCCCTTCGAGCCTGGCTTTGTCTGTGGCATGGGTTGCAGGTGAATATGCCAGGGGCCACCTATTAACGGGTTTTCCGTGGGATCTTGTTGGATATAGCCAGATTCCCTTCCACCCAGTTGTTCAATCCATGGATTTATTTGGGGTCCTAGGAATTTCTTTTCTAATTGCATTCTGTAACGGTGCCCTGTATTCACTTTTAAAGCAAAAAAGATCCAGAATGGCTGTAGTTGAAGTGCTTGTGTTTGTTGTACTTTTTACATTGAACTATGCGTATGGCATTCACAGGATTAGCGAAATAGATGAAGTAATTTCCCGTTCTAGGCCTGTTAAAGTAGCAGTGATTCAGGGCAATATTCCTCAGGATGTCAAGTGGGACAAAGAATTCCAGGAAGGTACCGTAAAAAGATATAATGTATTGACGGAACAGGCTTTAGAGGAGGGACACGCGAAATTGGTGGTATGGCCCGAGACCGCGGTCCCGTTCTACTTTGGGATCGATATCCCTATGAGTTTGAAGGTATTGAACATCGCAAAAAATAATGGAATATATCTGATATTTGGAGCTCCCGGGCTTGAGTATCATGACTCAAAGCCTTTCTACTATAACTGGGCGCTTTTAGCTTCTCCGCGGGGAAGAATTACGGGAGTATACGCCAAGGAGCATCTTGTGCCGTTCGGGGAGTATGTGCCCCTGAAAAAGTTACTTTTCTTCGTTCATAAGCTTGCAGAAGGGGTTGGCGATTTTGTTGCGGGAGATGAGAATCAACCTCTGTTCGAAGTAGATGGAAAAAAGATTGGAGCATTGATATGTTATGAGGTAATATTTCCTGAACTGGCCTTGAATAAATGCCGGCGCGGGGCTAACTTGCTGGTAAATATTTCTAATGATGCGTGGTTTGGTGATACCAGCGCACCATATCAACATCTTGAAATGGCGCAGGCAAGAGCCATAGAAACGAGACTGCCCCTTATTCGGTGCACAAACACGGGAATAAGCGCATTCATAAACGTGAAAGGAGAAATTGACGGTATTATCCCGTTGAACAGAACGGGATATATGGTAAAAGAAATGAGAATTCCTCACCTGCAAAGCACGTACGTTGAGGCACGAGACGCTATAGCCTGGATTTGCGTGATCTTTCCAGTCCTTGTGATACTTAATGCGTTATATGATAAAATTAAAAAGAGTTCGAATAAAGATGTATAGAAGGAGATTTAGATGGACGTTGAACTCAAGAACAAATTGAAAGAAATCGCGGATCGATTCAATTCTTTAAGAGGTTATCTTTGACCTGGATGCAAAGAGGAAGAGATTCCAGGAGCTAGAAGATTTGATGGGAAAACAGGACTTCTGGAGTAACCAGGAGGCTGCCAAGGAAGTCCTAAAGGAGAGGTCCGTTATTGCTCAAATGATCCAGAAAGTGGAAGAACTTGAACAGGATCTGGAAGACACGGAAATACTTCTCCAGATGTCGATTGAGGAAAATGACGAAGAAACACTGCAGGAAGTTAAGGCAAAGATAAAAGAACTGGATTCTCGGGTTAAACAGTTTGAAATGGAACGCATGTTTAGCGGTCCGGATGATGACAAAAATGCTATTCTGAACATAAATGCCGGTGCTGGCGGTACGGAGGCGCAGGACTGGGCGGAAATGCTACTCCGCATGTTTTTAAGATGGGCAGAGAGGAAAGGTTTTGAAACGCGCATCATCGACTTGCAGCCGGGTGACGAAGCTGGCATCAAAAGCGCCACTGTAACCATTAGCGGTAAATACGCATATGGGTTGTTGAAGTCTGAGACCGGTATTCACAGGCTTGTCAGGATATCTCCTTTTGACGCCAGCGGTAGGCGCCATACTTCGTTCGCGGCGGTATCCGTGTTTCCGGAGGTGGCAGAAGACATAGTGATAGAAATAAAACCCGGCGATCTGAGAATAGACACGTACAGGGCAAGTGGAGCGGGGGGACAGCATGTAAATAAAACCAGTTCTGCCGTACGTATTACCCATCTACCAACCGGGATTGTTGTTCAGTGCCAGAATGAAAAATCCCAGCACAGGAACAAAGATATGGCAATGAAGGTGCTCCGCGCCAGGTTATATGAACTGGAGAGAAGAAAGCAGATGGAAAAGAAACAGCAGATCCATGAAAGTATGGATGAGATTGCGTGGGGCAGCCAGATAAGATCCTATATTCTGCAACCATATCGTCTGGTAAAGGATCACAGAACTCAGGTTGAAGTGGGAGACGTAAATTCTGTTCTGGACGGTGACATCGACAGGTTTATTGAAGCCTACCTCTTATCTGGAGACAAAGATCAAAGTAAAGCTAAGTAATGATGCGGCAATTATAAGGGAAAACTTCAGCAGAGGGTCACGCGTAAAATATCTTCTCGGGGATTAACCCTTTCGATTCTGATTTTTATGGTATCTCCCGGTTGAATGTCCAGTTTTGGATCAGATTTCATGTTTACTTCAAGCATGAAATCCGGGAGTAGTAGCTTGTAAAAACGGGTGCCTTTGTCGAGGACGAGTGCTTCGGTGACGGTGATGTCTTCCTGTTCAAGGTATTTAAGGATCCAGTATCTTGTCCAAGTGCGTCTGATGAACATGGCATTGCTCTGAGGTTCCTGGATACGGTTTATTACATCCTGCAGTTGCTCCTGGGTGTAAAAGGGTTCGGACTTTTCAAGGTACGTCTTAAGCTGCCTCTGCATAACCAGGTCAAGATATCGTCTGATCGGTGAAGTTATTGTGGTATAGCAGGACACTCCCACGCTGCAATGACGAAGCGGCTCAACGGACAATTCAGCCCTGCTCAGGAGTCTCCGTTGACGGTACTTCTGAAAAAGGACACTGTCGCTGGAAGCGGGCCTGTCTTCGGCTCTGGGTTCTCCCTGAGTTCGATAGATAGCCGGTATGCCTTTTTCCGCGAAGTACTGAGCAACCAGCGCATTGGCAAGAACCATGAGTTCGGAAACAATTATCTGGCTGGGTGATTCTTCGTCCTGTTTGCTTAACTGAATCATGCCTTCCGGGTTTACCCATATCCGTATTTCCGGAACGTAAATAATGGATGCCCCTCTTTCAATCCTTTTTTCCCGGAGACGTCTGGTCAGTTGATACAATTTCTGGAAAATCTCTTCACTTTCCAGAAAAAGATTTACATCCGTGTAAGTCAGTTGTCTTTTGACCCTGACAAGACTGGGAGTAATCCTGTAATCCTTGACCTCCATCTCCCGGTCCAGTCTTATGAATATACTTATGGCAAGTCTGTCTTTTTCCGCCCAGAGACTGCATATTTCTTCGCTCAGTTCCGGTGGTAACATTGGTATTCTCCGATCCGGCAAATAGATCGAGATTGCTCGCATCAGTGCTTCTTCATCCAGAAGCGAACCGGGCTCTACAAAATGAGCTGCATCGGCTATGTGTACACCAACTTCATATTCGCCCCCGGGGAGCTCTTTGAAGCTCAGGGCGTCATCGTAATCTCTTGTCAATGCGCCGTCTATGGTGATGAGTTCCAGATCTCTTAAATCTTCTCTTCCTCCGATGTCGCTAAGAGACTCCTCGGTGACTTTCTCCTTAATTTTTCTTACTTCTTCATCTATCTCTCTTGGGAACTCTATTGGAACATCATACTTATAAAGGAGTATATTTTCGTCTTCTTTCCACTCGCCGAGTTTAACAAGTAGCTTAAATGCCCCTCCAACCAGCGGTATTTTTGCCCTAGAGAGAAGTTCCTTGGTAAAAGAATATTCGGGCGCATCTTTGCCCAGCACGCAAAAGTCCTTGAGCAGTCTTATGATTTTGGACTTAAAATCAGGTTCCTGTGCTGGTTGCTTTTTCCAGATAGAGCTGAGCCAATCGGCTCCCTCCGCAAGTTGCTTTTCCTTTTCTGCTTCTCTCTGAAGCATTATTTTGATTTGTTCCACCTTTTCAGGTGAATTGACGTAAAACCTGCGGTCCTTGTACTTAAAATAGAAAGGATCCTTAAGAATTGCTCTCAGAGTTGCTGCCACCTGGTTTGGGGAGGGAGGGGAGGAGTAGACCATTTCAGCAAGTTCCTGGCAGCAGTAGCTCTCTTCTTCTTCCTCAACCAATAGCTCCCACAGTTCTTCGACTGGTACTGTTTCTGCCAGTTCTTGTCTTTCCTGACTGATCTCTGCGAGCTTTCTTACCAGTTTCTCCCGGCCTTCGTTGAGGTTTAAATCCCCATCGGCGTTTAATAAAACCCTGTTTACTGCCATATTTATTTCTCGGTTTTTGGCTGTAAGAACTCGCAACCGCTGGTTTTTCACTTCGAGGCAGACACCACATGTCAGTTCCTTGTCATCGAAGAACTCAAGCACAGATCCAGGTTTTAATTCTAGAGCATTGGTTTTGGGCATCGTTTCAGCTTCCTAGCGCAAGACTGTGAATTTGTGAAATGTAGGCATCAATTCCATCGGCGATGCCCTTGGCGATTTCTCTCTGGTAACGGCTATTGTTAAGCCGTTTTGCTTCCATGGGGTTGCTAATATATGAAGTTTCAACCAGTATCGCTGGCATTTTTGCTCCTATCAATACGTAGAATGGTGCTTGTTTTACTCCATGATCTCTAACATGCCTGAACTTGGAACGCAACCTGCGCACAAGTTTTCGTTGGACCATGTACGCCAGGTTTGAGGATTCGGCAATTTTAGAGTTAAGCATCAAATCGTGCAATATGGATTGCAGGTCGCTTATGCTTTTTCTGGAGGTGGCATTTTCCAGTGCCGCTACTCTGACTGCTTCTTCGTCTGTGGCAAAATTAAGAAAGAAGGTTTCGACTCCGGAAACTCTTCTATTCCTGTGAGCATTGGCATGAATTGACACGAATAAATCAGCTTTCCTGGTATTTGCAATGGCAGTTCTTTCTTCAAGTGATATATACCTATCTTTGTATCGAGTAAGTATCACTCTCATGTGCGGATGTCTCTTTTTTATTTCTTCCTTTAGTCGTTTGGCAATAGCCAGAACAACCTTTTTTTCCTTTATTCTTCTGTAACCAATTGCGCCGCAGTCTCTTCCACCATGTCCAGGATCTATTACAATGGTTTTAATTCCGAGTCCCAGTTGTTGAACCAAGCTTGCATTTGGGATTTTCCTGGGTATGGATACTTTGGGTTTCAGAGGGGGAGTCCGGGTGCCGGAGTGGTTACCAAGAGCATCAATAACGATTCTGAAAGGATCTTCCAGAGTAAATATCTTGTAGTCAACCAGTGACTGGGTGTCGAGTACCACCCGGACGATTTTTTTTCTGAACTGTCCGATTCTCACCGCCTGAAGAAGGCCATCACCAATTGGGAAGCTGCTTTTGAACGATTTTGGTACGTAAGTATTTTCGAGATCCAGACATATTCGGACAGGTTTATGGTATTTCTTGTCTTCCGGGAGAATTCTGTTTGTATAGTTAACAGGCCCGGTCAGGTCTATGACCACCCGGGTATAATCCTTACTGGACCAGTGTCTTATGTCCTTGACCGCTACAGGTTTGGTGACTTTTCTTCTGACAGGTGCAGTTTTCGTCCTGGGTGCCGGAGGTTTTGCCTTTTTAGCCAGCGTTTTTTTAAGAGATGCAACCTTTGCTCTGGCCGCTTTCACCATGTCGCCTTTTGGGAACTTCTTTTCCACAAGAGAATATTCCACTAGT
>QMLL01000118.1 GCA_003646715.1 Deltaproteobacteria bacterium | reverse complement strand
CTATCCAGGTTAAGTTCATCCAGACATGAAAACAGAGTAAAACAACCAGAAAAATGGAAAGGTAAAGGTGAATATTTGCCCATTCATGCCTGTGGAGTCCTAAAAAATATTTACCAGCGTAGCTTCTACCTGATGGTATTACAAAAGCCAGCAAGACCCCTACCATAACTACTGAAAGCATATTAACAAACAAAAGAGAATCAATCCAGAATTTAAGAACATTCTTTTGTGGCTTCTTCTTTTCCCCACTACTCACAAGGTTCTCCTTCATGAGTCACCAACCTCTCCTCTGTTCATAACTGGTATTCTACTTTAGACCATCCTTTATCACGTAGTAAACGTCCAGCGGCGTCATTCCGTTTTTGTTTGCAATTTGCTTCATCGTCATTCCCGGCCTAGCCTCAATTCGACTTTTCGAAAGGATATCCAGCACGTCATCTACACTGAGGTGGTAACCATCACAAAATTCACTGAGCGTCATTTTACCCAGCCCGGGACGAGGAGTCTCCAGCAAATAGTTAGACTGCTGAGGTTCTTTGGGAAGCATCTTCTTGTAAACCTCTTCAGGAGTCATTCCGTTAGCTACCGCAATCTTCTTTATCGTTTCTTTTGAATTTTTTACTACAATACCTTCCGATTTGAGTCGCCTGAGAGCATCGGCAAGGTTAATCCCGGTTTTTCTGCAAAATACCGCTAGGCTGGACAATTCAGCATGGCCATATGGTGGTTCCGCATATTTTTTAGAAACTATATTTTTCAAGGACTCGCTAAAATTTACAATTGAGCTAAAAGGGGGTACATACGCAATGGTTCCCACAGTAAAAGCGATAACGAGAACCAAAGCCAGACCAAATTCCCTGGTAAAAATAACGAGCTTACGAGCCTTATTCTTGAGGTAATTTACAAGAGCACTCCAGTTGAGGTATATATGAAAACAGATTGCTACGAGAAAAAGAACCCCAAGATTTATATGAAGGGCATCCCAGTCGTCCTTGCTCAAACCCCACAAATGCCAGTCATTCCAGTATGCTATCCGGCCGTGGGGCAAAAAATAAAGTATCACGCTGGTTATCACCAAGCCTATAAACGATAAAAATGCGGTCAAAGAGACCAACTTGCGAATTTTCAACACTTTTCCCTCACTCTAACCAGCATTGCTGGACTCCATGTGGCCAGCAATAACGAACAATGAAAGCTCCTGGCTCAAAATAGGCTTAGCAGAATAGGAGACTTTCATATGAGTTCTTTATAGCTGTTTATGACCTACACAAAAATTAAAGCAAAGCCGGCTTTAAAAGTAAGCCGACCTTGCTCCCTATAACCTTTATTTAACTATTGACTTTCCGTAGTAGTCTGCGTGTCAGTAGCGCTGGTGCCTGTCATGTTCTGATTGCGAATTCTTTTCTGATATCTGTTTTGAGTCCCATGAGCAACGTTATTTTCCTGATTGTATTTGTAGCAATTCTGTGCTGGAGTTTTATTACCCGTGCCGGTCTGGTCAGAATTGTTCGTCTGATACCTGTGCTGATAGCGGTTCATAACTCCGGAGCCAGACTGGGTGGCAGTCGATGTATTAACACGGCTACACCGCCCCTGTCCAGAACTGAATGAGTGACCACCACCATGACCGTGCCCTCTTGCAAATACAGGTGATACACTTAAGGCAATCAATCCGGATAAAATAAGGGTTCCGCAAATTTTTAATACTTTCATTTCTTCACCTTCTACAGAATTCGGATTTTTAAATATTTATCTAAGGAAGCGACAATTTCTTCTGGCTGAATTAGCTCCAGCTTTTCTCCACAATGGAGCCCCTGTTTCTGGATCTCTCAGCTCTATCGTCGTACCCGATAAGGTTATTTTTGAAGCTATGATCCTTTCGGTTCCGTCAGAAAAAGTAACCTTGTAACCATCTACTACAACATCTTCTCCAACCTGTGGCCTTGCGACGCCACTATTTTGCCAGAACCATACTGGTCCGATACCGTAGATGGTTACCATGCCATCGCCAGTATCCAGAACCATACCACTACCGGAACCGATTGAAGCAACCACTCCTGAAATGGTTACAGCTTCACCGTTGGTAATCGCTGACATAGGACCGGTGCCATTCATTGCTCCATTACCGTAACCGGCAAATACAGAAGCCGACAGAACCAACAATAATACAAAAGTAATACTTGAAATTTTTCTTATCATGTAATCCTCCACAAAAACAATTTTTCAGAATTTAACTAAAACAATTTCATCTCTCTTTCTCTATCTACCAAAACCCCAAATTGCCGCCGCCTCACCTCCTTTTCGTTAATCGTTGCCCTTATATATAGGCACATAACGTGCCACTTACGCCATATCACTCGCAAGTATTTGTACATTCAGCTAAAATTCAACTACCCATGAACACCAGACAAGAGATCCATTCACCCTTTCACGACAATATTGTTCCATCGATTCGACACTTTTGTCGAAAGAAGCATGACTTACATCAGTTAAAATAACAGAAAATATCCGTCAGCAGTAGAAGAGGGGGAATGGCAGCACGGTAAATTTGTTCTAATTTTTAGGGCTCTGGAGGTATGTGTGGGTGTGATACCCATATGTGAAGTAAGTGGGAAGTTGAAACTAACCAGCATTGTTGGAGTAATTTAACCCGCAAAGGCGCAGAGTGCGTAAAGACAGGATTCATTTTTTTCTTGGTTAGTCCACTATGGTTTTTCACCTTGACAGGGGCTCAAGTTTTTGCTTTAAATGCTGTAAAACGTCATATGAAATGGCGCTGCTAAAGAACCATATTTAATTCAATACTACACTTACTTTTCGGATAAAGGCCAAGAAGGTCAATCCCAGGGAAACACCTGGATTTGATTTCTTGGTCTTTTTTTTATGGGCTAATACCTGTCTTTTCGCAAGATGACAACAGAATTACGGAAAACGAATGTGACGTTAAACAAAGTTCTTTCTATTCTCTTGATTCTCTTGTGCACCGTTTCCGGAAGGCTTAAGGCGAAGGCTACCACCCAAATTGTGGTAGATGCGAGAGGACGTAGCGTCCAAATCCACTGTCCTATACGCAGGCTGGTGAGTCTTAATGAAGATAGCCTTGAGGTTATTCGTATCCTGCATGCCCAGAACCTTGTGGTTGGAGTAGATAACCGTATCCCTGGGAGACCATTTTTCTGGCCGGTTTTGAAAAATCGCCCAACCGTTGGGAAATGGAATGAACCCAGCTACGAACGGATTGCGATACTACACCCTGATCTTGTCTTATCTTACGGGAATCGCCCAGGCTTGGAACTTGAAAAGAAACTCGGTCCTCTTGGTATCCAGGTACTGCGCCTTGATTTCTACAAGATGCTATCAATGCCACGGGAAATAAAAACACTTGGTATGCTGTTGAACAGGGAGAGAGAAGCTGAAATTTTCCTCAAATGGTATCATAGAAAATTAGACCTTATACAGGATCTCATTAAGAAAGACCCACATCAGCCAAGGATTTATCTGGAGAGTTATTCAAACTACCATGCTCTGGGTCCCGGTTCCGGTGGCTATGAGATGGGGGTCCTTGCCGGAGGCCAAAACATCGCATCTCATCTTTCCATACCCTATCCTGAAGTGACACCGGAATGGGTACTGACCAGGAATCCCGATGTGATCATAAAAACTGTATCCTCCATGGCAGCGTACAGGTCAGGTAACCCCGAGACGCTGAGAAAAATAAGAGATCGAATTATTCACCGCCCCGGCTGGCGTAATATACGAGCGGTTAAGATAGGAAGAGTCTATGTTATGGAGAGTGATATCTGTGCTGGTCCAAGTGCAATAATAGGGATCGCTTACATGGCCAAATGGTTTCATCCGAGACAATGTAGTGATCTCAATCCTGAAGAAATTCATAGGCAATACCTCGAACAGTTCCAGGGAGTGGCTTACAGGGGCATTTATGTCTATCCCAATGAGCATTAAAAACATGGTAGTTTCCAGGAGTTGCTCTTCACCTCGAAATACCATTGCAAGTTACAGGTCGATCACGAAAAAGAAGATAGTTTTTTTGTGTCTTCTATTAGGTATACTGCTCATAACGATTCTGATCGGGCTCGCTGTTGGAGCCTCTTCACTGGATTTGAGCAGTGTTTTCTCTGCCTTAATGAGAGAAGACGGGCTGGCTCGCAGCATAGTGGTGGAATTGAGGCTCCCCCGGATTACCGTGGCTGTCCTTGCCGGCTGGGGTCTGGCGCTGAGTGGTGCGGTTACCCAGGCCATCTTGAGAAATCCACTTGCTTCTCCTTTCACATTAGGGGTAGCTTCAGGGGCTGGCTTTGGAGCGGTCCTCGGAATACTTATGGGCCACGGACTCCACCAATGGCTTATTGCTTCCAGTGCTTTTGGCTTCGCTCTGTTGACATCCTTTTTCATATTATTGGTAGCGCAGCTGAAAAATGTATCCTCTGAAACCATGATCCTTGCCGGCGTTGCCACAATGTTTTTCTTTTCTTCTCTAACATCTTTTGTCCAGTACCTTGGCACCATGGAAGAAGTGCATGAAATCACCTTCTGGTTTTTTGGGAGTCTTTCAAGAGCGGGGTGGCAAGAAATAGGGGTAGCTCTCCTTATGATCGCTCCTCCCACGCCACTTTTAATGAAGTGGGCATGGAGTTTCAATGCTCTTATGGCAGGTGATGAATCAGCCAAGACTCTTGGTGTGAACGTCTGGCGCATCAGGCTTGGCGGTATTTTGCTGGCATCCCTCATCACCGCGGGAGCCATATGTTTTACAGGAATCATCGGCTTCGTCGGATTGGTAGCGCCTCATATTGCACGGATGCTGGTGGGGAGTGATCACCGGTTTCTGTTACCAACTTCAGTTCTTCTAGGAGCAATCCTTGTAGTGAACGCTGATACGCTAAGCAGGACTCTCTGGGTACCCCAAGTCATTCCCATAGGTATTGTAACTTCCTTTCTAGGTGTTCCGTTTTTTTTCTACCTTCTTATGAAGCGGAGAAGGGACTACTGGTGATGCTGAGGGTAAAAAATCTAAGCTTTCAATACGGGAAACGGGAAATCCTCAAAGGGATAAATTTAGAACTTGAAAAGGGACAGCTTCTCAGTGTAGTTGGCCCGAACGGGGTTGGGAAAACTACACTTTTGAAATGTGTTCTACACATACTGCAACCTACAGAGGGGGACGTAACAGTTGAAGGGAAAGATACGGCCCGGATATCATCACGGGAAAGGGCAAAGCATCTTGCATACGTTCCACAGGCGTACCCGTTCAAATTTCCGATGTCCGTATTTGATACGGTCCTTCTTGGGCGCATACCGCATATCAATTGGAATCCGGATCCAAATGATATCAGAAAAGTACTGGCGGTTTTGGAAACAATGGGTTTGGAATCGGTTTCTTTACACGACTTTGACCAACTCAGTGGAGGCCAGAAACAAAAAGTTATACTGGCAAGAGCCCTGGTTCAGGAAACAGACTATCTTTTATTGGACGAACCAACCAACAATCTGGATCTCAAACACCAACTGGAAGTAATGGAACTTCTTCGTTTGAAAGCCAGAGAAAACCGAATAGGGATCATGGTTGCTATACATGACCTGAACCTGGCATGCCAGTTTTCGGATATGGTTGTCATGATGAAGGGAGGTGAAGTCTTATGTTCTGGTGAGCCATGCAAGGTAATGACGTGTGAAAACATACGCTTTATCTATGGAGTAGAGGTTAGAAGCGTTACCACGAATGGTAATCGTTATTTTGTCCCTGCTAAGGCACTTTGATGCTCCAGCTGATCACAAGAAGCGATCAATCTCATAGACGAGGAGGGTTACTATGCGATCGAGGAAATCATTAATTTTTCTGGCAACGCTTCTTTTGCTCTCTGTATCACCAGTGCATGCCAAAGAGACTAAAAAACCAAATCAGGCTCCGGTGGTAATGAAAGAGATGGTTGTTTCGGCAACAAGAACCG
>QMLL01000117.1 GCA_003646715.1 Deltaproteobacteria bacterium | reverse complement strand
CGGCTGGATTAGAGAAAGTGGCAGTTACGCAGGAGATCGGTGGGATAATCTTGTGCGTTCCGCCGTTGCTCCATTCGCTTTCTGGGAATCTCGAGCTCGTGGAGGTGCCTTTCAGAAAGCTGAGGATTCGGAGCATCGGCTGCTCTACTGTTATCATTCCTGCCGCAGTTTTTGACTCCTTTTGCGAACCGACATTATCTGATTACTACTTTATCACTGAATTTGAGTTGTCATAGCCTTGTTGATTAGGACGATGAAAAATGATATTATATCGAAGTGGGGCGAGGTTAAGGATATAATAATACAGATTTCTCACTGTTGCAGTTGAATTGGGAGTAATAGAAAGTTGCTGATCAGCATAGGGATAATAAATTGGAATACAAAAGGGTTGCTTTTTAATTTACTTGAGCAACTGAGGTATGACGATACAAAATACAGACGCGAGATAATCGTAGTAGATAATGCGTCAAGAGATGGCTCTCCCCAGTTAGTCAAAGAGAAATTTCCGGAGGTCAAGCTCATTCAGAACAGCAAAAACCTCGGTTTTACGAAGGCCTGCAATCAGATAATTGAGGAGATGGAGGGGGATTATCTGTTGCTGTTAAATACAGATCTCCAGATTCAACGGGGAGGGATCGACAAACTCGTGGACTTCATGGAAAAGAATAAAGATGCGGCGCTGTGCGGTCCCAAACTGGTTTATCCAGATGGTACGTTGCAGGCCTCGGTCAGAAGTTTTCACAATTTGACCACTGTTCTTTGGGAGCTTACCGGCCTGTACAAGCTCTTTCCGAAAAGTGAGGTTTTCGGGCGCTATTTTTTAACTTTTTGGGATCATGCGGAGACGAGAGAAGTGGACTTTGTCTCGGGTGCGGCGTACCTGATGAGAAAATCCGCGATAGATGATGTGGGAATTTTCGATGAAGATTACTTCCTTTATGTTCAGGATGCCGATTGGTGTTACAGAGCACATAAAAAAGGTTGGAAAGTTTATTATTGCCCTGAAGTAACCTTTGTGCACATGGAAGGCCAGACTGTTAAGAAACTGGGAGAGATAAAGAATTTCCTAAGCAACTATGAGAGACTCATTTTTTTCAAGAAGCACTATGGGGAGTCCCAGGCAAAGATGCTCTACGTTTTGACCTTGTTTTTCAATGAGCTCAAAAGGGGGCTTAAGAGTCTTTTATATAAAAATTCAGCTCAACCGAGAGGGCGGTGGTTAAAATATTATAGAAAGGCGGGGAAAAAATTACTATGGGGCCGTAGTTGTAATATTGATCCTGAAAGTTTGATACATTCAGGGAAACCAGGATTCCCATAGGAACGAGATGAAAGTTGAAAATGCTTAGAGAGAAGAAATTGCTCGGTATTGATGTCAGGGATCTCGAGGAGGGCTGGGCAGGCAGGAAAAGGTACACGGAGTCTCTTCTTCGTGCCTTATCTATGGTAGATGAAGTAAATGAATATATTCTTTTTTCTCGCCGCCGTGGGGATTTTGGTTTGGCAGAAAATTTCAGAACTGTTAGCATTGACACAACGCCTGCCTTCTGGCACTACAAAGTTGCTCAATTTTGCCGCGAAAAGGGGATAGACATTTATATTTCGCCCAGGAGCCCTATAACTATATCACTTTTGAGAAACAAGACTATTTATGTCGTCCATGATCTGATCGTCTTTACTTCAGAAGGGCGGAGGTTACCTCTGAAATCGAGGATCGTCGAGAAAGTATTTATGCGAAAAGCCCTTCGCAGGGCAGATCTCATTGTGGCAGTTTCTGAGAACACCAAAAGAGATATCCTTCATCATGTAAACTTGCCCGAAGAGAAAGTTAAGGTAATTTATGAAGCGCCGGCCCCGATATTTAGGAGAATGAAGCCCGATCACTCAATCCTCTCTCGATACGATTTGAGGAAGAATTTTATCCTGTATGTGGGTACTGTAGAGCCGAGAAAAAATCTGAAGCTATTGGTCGATGCTTACAAGATGTTGCCGGGAAGCGTAAGGGACGAATTTATGTTGGTTTTTGTGGGGAAGAAGGGATGGGGCTACGGAGAAGTTTTAAAATACGCCGATGAGAATTTAGGAGCTCATTATTTCAGGTTTCTTGGATATGTACCGGACGAAGACTTGGTACACATTTACAATGCTGCACATATTTTTGTTTACCCTTCCTTTTATGAGGGGTTTGGCCTTCCCGTCCTTGAAGCGATGTCCTGTGGAGTACCTGTTGTAGTTTCCAGGGTTTCCTCTCTTCCTGAAATTGTCGGGGATAGCGGCATCTTGATCGACCCTTCAAATGCTTACGAATTGGAAACTGCATTGGAAAGGTTACTCGACAACGAGGAGTTGAGAAGGGAACTATCTACGCGAGCTCTGAAGCGAAGTCTTGATTTCTCGTGGGAAAAGGCAGCCCGGAAATTTGTGGAACTCTACTCCGCATTATGACTGTGATCCACAGGTTTTCCTTGTGTTGACCTGCTCTGAACATCCGTTTTATACTTATTCTAGAACTAACAACATTTCCTTTTGATGACCGATAAAAAGAAGAAAAATTACAGCTTGAGCGACGTCAAGAAGGTCCTGAAAGAAAGGGATTCTTGGTGGACTGTGTTGGTTATCGACCCCATAGCGATAAGATTTACCTACCTTTTCGCGAATTACACCTCCATTTCACCGAACCTTGTTTCGTTTTTTTCGCTTTTAGCTTCCTTAGTTTCCTCCTATCTTTTTTTCAGGGGATTTCTGGTTTACGGAGCCTTTGTGTACGAATTAGCTTTTTTGTTAGACTGTATCGACGGGAAATTGGCTTCATTGACAAACAGACAGAGCTCTCTCGGGAGCCTGTTCGACAGGCTTTTTGACAGGTTGAGGCTTTTCTTTAATTCAGCAGCTTTGGGGTTTGCAACGGGGTCTTTTTTTCTTCCCTTTGTTTTCGTTTTCGTTTATCTCTGGCAAGAGAGTGAGGGATTTGTCTATCGACTGAAGGTGAAAGAAGAAGGCCTGAAAGGGAAACCTATGGAATCTTTTAGAGATAGAGTGAAAACGTTTTTCGCCAAACACAGGCTTGTTCCTTTCCCTGATCTCGTGGAGGAGGACACTTTGGTTTTTTTCGTAGGGCCTCTTTTAAAGAAGCCTGAGTTCGGTTTTGTAGCGGGCATTGCCGTGGCGATTGTAAACATAACGAAGTGGCTCGTTGACACCTATTTGGGGAATCATGAAAATAGTCGTTGACGGTTATCCCGCTCTCTTTCCCGGTGGGATCGGGATATATGTGAAAAAATTGATCGAGGGTTTTGAGAGAGAGGGGATTCCACATAAAGTCATCGTTTTTTATCCACCCAAGGCACTCAATCGCAGGGCGAAAGACCCCTATGTCGATTACCTCATAAAACGTATGCTTAAAATCCCATTGCCTCTCCGTTTTTTGATCGAGTTTGCCCGTCATTTTGCCTTTCCCAGGCTCGAGTATTTTGTAAGGGACGGAGACATCTTTCACGGTACATCTGGCTATTCCCTGCCCACTTCAAAGAAGCTGGTCATAACTGTTCACGACCTGACTTTTGTGAGGTTCCCACAATTTGTGCCTTTTGATGTCCTTAGTTTTTACACAAAGGCGGTCCGTTATTCTGCAGAAATGGCAGATAGAATTATAGTTCCGTCTCGGGCCACAAGGGATGATTTAACGCAAATCTGGGGGATTCCGGGAGAGAAGATAACAGTTATCCCCTTGGCAAGCAGCCTGGAGGATGTCGAGATAGATAAGAAGGAAGCCGATAGGGTCTTAAGCCGATATAATTTAAAACCTAGAAAATATTTCATTTTTGTCGGTACGATTGAAAAACGGAAGAATGTATTAAAGATGCTCAAAGCTTTCAGGATATTCAGAGAGAAAAACACGGGTTTCGTGATGGTGATGGTGGGGGATAAAAGTTTTAGTCCGCTGTATGCCAAGAAAGTTTTTGGTTACATAGAAAGCGAGCTCGAGGGTAGCGTTCTTTATCTAGGATATCTTTCCCCGAAAGATCTAGCTGCCATTATGGGGAATGCAAGGGCCTTAATGCTTCTTTCCCACTACGAAGGCTTCGGTTTGCCGGTTATAGAAGCTATGAAGCTGGGCGTGCCTTCCATTGTTTCCGGTAAGGGGTCCCTGTCAGAAATCTGCGCGAATTGTTGCATTTATGCGGATGAGATGTCCCCGGAGGATATTGCGGACAAAATGGAGAAGCTTCTTAAAGAGGAAATTTATGAAAACTACAGACAAGCTGCACTTGGGAGGGGCAATTCTTTCAGCTGGGAGAGGACCGTCAAACTTACCATAAATGTGTACAAGGAAATACTTTCTTGAAAACTATGGACTCTGGTAAGCCGGCGAAGATTTTAATACTGCCTACCATAGGGATCGGCGACGTTCTGATGTTCACGCCCGCCTTGAGATGTCTGAGAAAATCGTTTCCACTTGCCAGAATTGATTTCTTCGTCATGACGGAATCTGCTCGTGACGTGCTCCTCCACAATCCCAACCTGGACAGATTAATATACTTTCCGCTTCTCGACGATAAGATTAACGGCGTGAAGTTGTTACTTCGCCTTCGCCGGGAAAAGTTTAACGTCTCAATAAATATCTTCCCATCAAACAAAAAAGAGTACAACCTGGTCAGCTGGTTAATAGGGGCTCAAGTGAGGCTTGGACACCGCTATATCGTGAAGGACATACAGGGTATGAATTTCCTGAACAACAGGAGAGTTGAACAATCTGGAAAGGAACACGGAGTTTACGAAAACCTCAAATTAATCGAAGCTCTGGGTGCCTCTTGTGATAGATCGGATATCGCTGGGGAAGGGCTTGATTATTTTTTAACGGAAGCGGATATGAGAACCGCCCTTGAAATCGAGAAAGCACACGTATTGAAAATAGGATTGCATCCGGGATCTTCGAGCAGAAAGACGAACGTGAATAAAAGGTGGCCCAAGGAAAGATTCGTCGAGCTCATCAAAAGACTTTCGGAAAAATTTCCGGAAATGGTATTTTTTCTCTTTGGAGGCCCTGATGAGAGGAATTTAAGGAATTTCATACGGGAGAGGGTAGATTTAGGTGATAGGATTTACTTAGTGGATGGCACGATAAGGGAAATAGCTCCATATATCAAGGCGATGGATCTATTTTTGGGTAACGATTCGGCACTTGTTCATTTGGCAGCAGCACTGAAAGTCCCCACTGCAGTGATTTACGGTCCTACCAACCCCGATTGGACCTATCCTTTCGGTGTTCCCCACAAGGTAATTAGATTGGGGCTCGATTGCTCTCCCTGTTACCAGTACTCGCCCAAATCGCTGTATTGTCCTGCCGGAAGAGATTTTGCCTGCTTGAAAGAACTTCCAGTAGATAAAGTGTTCGGTTCCGTTCTTGAGTTTATGAAAGAGATGGGGCTGAAGTGATGAGAGACATTAAGTGCGCCGTTCTTCTGGATGCAAGGAAAGTTCGAGATTACGGGATAGGAGAATACATACAGGGAATTCTGAGGGAATTGAAGGGACAACCCATATGTTTACTTGGGTATCGAAGAGACCGGGATCTCTTTGAATTTCCCATGTTGGAAGTGAAATCCAGAGGCTATACTTTGTATGAGCAATACGAGATCTGGTCAAAGATAAATGAGATTAGAGCAGGTCTTTTCCACACGCCACATTACGTTTTCCCTATGCTATATAGAGGTAAACTCGTGGTTACAATCCATGATATCATTCACCTCATCTATCCCCAATACTTCAGGTTTGGAGCTTTTTATTACGCCAGGTTGTTCATCAAAGAAGCCTTGAGAAGGGCCGACGCAATCATAACTGTGTCGAAAAGAAGCCGATCCGATCTTTTGAAAATTTATCCCCATGCGGCCAATAAGATCCATGTCGTCTATAACGGGATCTCAGAAGAGTATTTCAGCGACGTCGATCATGCTGCAGAGGAGTTTGTCTTAAGGTTTAAACCCTATATCCTG
>QMLL01000116.1 GCA_003646715.1 Deltaproteobacteria bacterium | reverse complement strand
TTCCCATACAGCCACGAAGTTCGTATTATCAAATGCTCTTGCAAGACAGATTTTATTGCCAGTTCACCTTCCAGCTTGGTCCACCCGTAAAAGTTAACAGGGGACGTCTCATCGGTCTCAACATATGGCCTGTTAGTATTTCCGCTAAAAACATAATCAGTAGAAATATGCAGCAAAGGTATTTTCATTTCCCCGCACACCTTTGCGATCTCACCCGGGGCATCCCTGTTTATTTTTGTTGCAATTTCTTTTTCTTTTTCGGCAAGATCCACATTGGTATAAGCAGCGGAGTTAATTACCACATCGGGAGAAATGTCTCTTAATACGACAGGAATCCTATACAGGTCTCGAAAATCAAGGGTCTTTCTATCGATTCCAACAACATCATAACTTTTCGTATCAAGGGTACTAATCAGGTCTTTTCCCAGCATTCCGGTATTGCCAAAAACTAGAACTTTCACTATATCTCCTCAAATCTTGGTAGATTTTTTCGTGGTATATCCTTTAAAAACGGGAGTTTCGAATCTTTACCTGACAAAATTGGGCCTTCCACCGGCCAGTTGATACCGATACCAGGATCCGCCCAGTTAACGCCGAACTGGTCTTCCGGGTAATAAAAATCGGTGCATTTGTATATGAGATCAGCCGTTTCCGAAAGTACACAAAAACCATGCGCAAAACCAGGTGGTATAAACATCTGTAGATGGTTTTCATCGGATAAAATGGCACCAAACCACTGGCCAAAAGTAGGTGATCCAAGCCTGATGTCCACTGCTACGTCGAAAATTTTTCCGCTAACGACAAAAATAAACTTTCCCTGGGGATGTCGCAGCTGGTAGTGCAAACCCCTGATAACATTCTTATACGACCTTGAATGGTTATCCTGAACAAAAGTGCCTGTTATTCCTTTATTCCCATAGGTTTGCTGGTGCCAGACTTGCAACAGAAATCCACGATGATCCACGAATTTATCAGGTTCTATAATCAGGACACCATTAAGTGGTGTACTTTTAACGTTCATCTCGTTCCTGTCTTTTCCTCAGAATTCTTCTCAAGTAATTTCCGTACTCGTTATCGTTAAAACTCATCGCCAGTTCTTCTAATCTGGCATCATCGATAAATCCCATCCGCCAGGCTACCTCTTCCACGCAGGCTATTTTCATGCCCTGCCTTCTTTCGATTACTTCAACAAAATTCGCGGCATCAAGAAGGGAACCGGGGGTTCCGGCATCAAGCCATGCCATCCCTCTGCCCATTATTTCAACTCTGAGTTCGCCTCTTTCAAGATAGGTCCTGTTTACATCAGTAATCTCAAGTTCGCCTCTGGAAGAAGGCTTTAAATCGGCTACAATATCCAGTACCCTATTGTCATAAAAGTATAACCCCGTTACGGCAAAGTTGGATTTTGGTTTTCGGGGTTTTTCTTCAATGCTGACGGGATTCCCAGCCCCGTCGAATTCTACCACGCCATACCTTTCAGGATTTCTTACATAATAGGCGAAAATGGTAGCTCCAGGGTTTTTTTCGGAAATATTCTGAAGTTTTTGTGCCAATCCATGACCAAAAAACAGATTATCTCCAAGGATGAGACAAACATGGGCATTAGCCACAAATTCTTTTCCCACAATGAACGCGTGCGCTATGCCTCTGGGAACTTCCTGAACTGCATATTGAAATTCAAGTCCCCACTGCTGCCCGCTTCCAAGCAATCTTTCGAACTGGGCTATATGGTCTGGTGTGGAAATAATTAAAATTTCCCTGATTCCAGCCAGCATCAACGTGGAAAGAGGGTAGTAAATCATTGGCTTGTCATATATAGGAAGGAGTTGCTTACTCGTTGCAAGGGTCATCGGATGCAAGCGAGTTCCAAGTCCTCCGGCAAGAATTATACCTTTCATAAATATTCCGTAGCCAATGGATTCAAGTGAAATACTCTGAATTGATCCAAACTTATCCGGTCACAAACAGGCACTACAGCCTTAGAATACTAAAATTCAAGGGATATCCACAAGTTCTTTCGCTTCGTGCCTTCCTGTGATAAGTAATAAATGTCGTTTATCCAACAATTTTGTATTATATGGTATCCGAGAAAGAAAATACAGTACAGTCAAAGAAACCTTATGACCACACAGGGACCTCAAAAAACTATTCAACAAGCTATTCTCAATAATCTATTTATAAAAATCCAAAAAACCAGCACAGCTATCAACCAAGTAACGGAGTGGAGCCTTTTTGTTCTGGGGTTTGCCATGGCAATTATTATTGCCACTCAGGTTTTTTTCAGATACGCCCTAAATCATTCTCTGTTTTGGTCAGAGGAACTTGGAAGAATGCTACTGGTCTGGATTTCATTTCTTGGCGCAACAGTGGCCTACAAAAGAAAAGCTCACATTGGAATCGATTTCATAGTACAGAAGTTGCCCGGGAACCTTGCTACGAAAATAAGGATTTTGACTTATGTCTTCTCTCTGTGTTTTTTCTCGATAATGATTATTTACGGCACAAAATTTACACTTTTTATAAAATTCCAGAAGAGTCCTGCGCTGGGAATAAGCAAAAGTATTCCTTTTGCCGTAATACCACTGAGCGGGATCTTTTTTTTGATACACGGAATTACACTACTGATGGAAACAATCTTGAGCGAGTCTAAGAAATGACCACGTTCGTCCTGTTTTTTTGTCTGATCTTTTTCTTTGCCATTGATGTGCCAATAGCAATTGCTATCGGCATTTCATCAGTGATTGCACTTATGATGAAAAGCGACCTCAGCATGATGATCTCTGTTCAGAGAATGTATGCTGGCACAGATTCTTTTCCACTAATGGCTGTACCTCTTTTCATGTTTGCTGGGGCACTGATGGAAGCCGGTGGTATTTCTCGAAGAATCGTTAACCTGGCTGATTCCCTGGTTGGCTGGATGACTGGAGGATTAGCATCTGTCGCAATTGTTTCTGCGATGTTTTTTGCAGGGATTTCAGGATCGGCGGCAGCAGACACCGCCGCAGTGGGAAGCATATTGATTCCTGCTATGGTAGACAAGGGCTATGACAGGGACTTTGCTGGAGCGGTACAGGCAGCCGGGGGATCTATAGGAGTAATCATACCACCCAGCATTCCCATGATAATTTTTGGTTTTCTGACGGGAGCATCGATAGGGAGACTTTTTGCTGCCGGGATCCTACCCGGAATCCTAATGGGATTAAGCCTAGTAGTTGCAGTTGTGATAATTTCAAAAAAACGAGGTTACGGTTACACTAGGAAATTTGCCCTAAGAACGGTTTTAACCTCGCTCTATCATGCCCTGTGGGCTCTTGGCGCCCCAATCATAATACTTGGTGGAATCCTTGGTGGGATATTCACCGCCACCGAATCTGCAGCCGTTGCAGTTATCTATGCGCTGGGAGTAGGTCTTTTCGTTCACAGAGAACTCCACGTCCGTGACTTGCCGCGGATATTCATCGATGCAGCCGTTATGTCAAGCATCATCATGTTCATAATAGCAGCAGCTTCCATATTTAGCTGGTTTCTGGCCATTGAAGAAATTCCCAAATTAATAACAGGATTCCTTCTGAGCGTGACCACCAACAGAATTATTCTTTTGCTCCTGATCAATGCTATCCTGCTTGTGGCAGGCACTTTCGTTGAAACTACGGCCTCTTTGATACTGCTTGTTCCTGTTATTCTCCCAATACTGCCGAACCTGGGCATTGACCTTGTTCAACTGGGAACAATAATCGTAGTAAACTTGGCCATAGGTATGCTCACACCACCTCTCGGGATCTGTCTGCTGGTTTCTTGCAGCATCGCCCAAAATAAACTATCAGACATCAGTCGGAGTATAGTGCCGTTTCTGGCTATTTTGCTTATTGACCTCCTTATAATTACATTCTGGTCACCTCTAACCAGTCTTATCCCTAACCTGGTTCTCCCAACTCACTAGCAGCGCGCACTCACGTAAAAGTCCTTAGGGAACCTCAGCCAACATGGAGAATCACATAAATTTGTAATTGCCGCCATGATAATATTACAATCATAAACAAACCATGGAAGACAGCTTTTCAACAGTTCAATTAAACCTGATTAACCAAACCAGCCAAACATAGAATGCGAATATGGATATATACGTTGCCAGGCAACCAATTTTTGACAGAAGATTACGAGTATATGGCTATGAAATTCTTTACAGGATGAAAGAAGACGACCAGTACTGTATGCGAACTGGTGATGCGGCTTCACTTTCGGTCATCAAGAATACCGTCCTCGTAATTGGAGCCGAGAAGATAGCCGGTGGTAAGAAGGCATTCATAAACTTCACGAGAAACCTAATTCTGGATAATACCGCCTATTTATTGCCAAAGGACCTAACCGTAATTGAAATCCTTGAAGACGTAAGAATTGATGACCAAGTATTATCAAGATGTAAAGAAATTAAGAAAAAAGGATACACTCTTGCGCTGGACGATTTTGTACTGAACGGCAATAGGCATAATCCTCTCCTTAATCTCGTTGATATAATAAAAGTAGATTATCGTGCTACCACTAACGCGGAAAGAGAAGAAATCGTCCGTCATTTTAAAGACACTTCAATCAGGCTGTTAGCAGAAAAGACAGAAACCATAGAAGAATTCAAAGAAGCCAAGAAACTTGGTTTCTCTTATTTCCAGGGATACTTCTTCAGCAAACCTATAGTCATAGCACGGAAAGACATCCCCGTATCGAGGATCAACTACCTTAGAATTCTTCAGGAACTGGCCAATGAACATATCAGGATCAGGAAGCTTCGGGAAATTCTGGAAACAGACCCTTCCCTGACGTACAAACTTCTTAAATATATCAATTCTTCTTTTTTCTCATTGCGTTATGAGGTTACTTCAATAGGACATGCTCTGGCTCTTCTAGGAGAAAGCGAGATCCGGAAGTGGGCTTTTCTGGTAATTCTTGGCAAGTTGTCGAAAGGATTCCCCGATGAACTTATCAAAATATCGCTTATAAGAGCAAGACTCTGTGAGGCAATTGCAACGAAAATTGGCTTATCAAAAAGAAAAACAGAGTTTTTCCTGATGGGCATGATTTCCACCATCGACGCTTTTATAGGGCGCCCCCTCGAAGAAATTGTCCAGGAACTTCCCGTAGCCAAAGGTTTAAAAGATGCCCTCCTAGGAAAAGACAACGTTTATGGGATGGTATATTCTCTGGTTTTATGTTATGAAAGAGGAGACTGGGATAGGGTTAATCAGTGGATACGAAAACTCGCTTTGAACGAAGAGGATATTCCCAAGCTATACACAGAGGCCATCAGAAACGTAAACGAGATTGCAGATTTCATAAACTGAATATCCTCCCGATCATCGAAAACAACAAAAGATGAAACTCAAGAGAAAACGGTAACTACAACCAATAATGCTGGATTCCTGCCTGCGCAGGAATGACAGACGTATAATGCAGAAAGACAAAGGTATAAAGAACGTGTGAGAAAGGTATAATGCAGGAATGACAGATGAATAGTATGAACGCCATTCCCGCGAAAGTCATGACCGAGCTGGGCTTGGCGGAAATCCAACCCAACAGCAAACAAGGGAGAATTCAAATGTTTAGAAAGACTTCTCTTATATTGTTTGTCCTACTTGTATTCTGTTCAACCGCTTTTGCAGCAGAAATTTCCGAATTGAAAATACCATCCAGCATAACTGTGGGAAATCATAAGCTGATTTTAAATGGTGCCGGTTTCAGAAAAAAACTCTTTATCAAGGTTTACGCAGGAGCACTCTATCTAAAACAGAAAGAAAGTGATCCCAAGAAAATAATCGAAGCAGATGAACCCATGGCAATCAAAATGGTATTTGTATACCACGAAGTATCAAGCAAGAAATTGGTAAATGCCTGGAACGAAGGATTTGAAAAGGCCCTGGGCAAAAATATCAAAAAATTGCAGGACAAGATAAATACTTTCAACTCCTTTTTCACACAGAGCGCAAAGAAAGGGGATATTTACGAT